>JBDHMC010000284.1:0-7438 GCA_039656355.1 Gemmatimonadota bacterium
CAGTGAGCCGGGTGGGGCTCGAACCCACGACCTACGGATTAAAAGTCCGTTGCTCTTCCAACTGAGCTACCGGCTCAACGAGGGGGTTTTGCCTCGGCAGGAAAAGGATAACACCGCTGGGGCCCGACTGGTACCGGGTTTGGGTTGGGAGCCTGTCCGGGTAATGGGGTGCGGCCGCGCACAGGGGTCTTGCGTGTGCCAGACAAGGAAGGACGACGAATGCGATGCTGTGGCATCGGGGAGGAGTTCTGACGCTGTATGGCGCCGCAACCCCCCTGTGCCCTTCGGGTTACGACGGCACGGGGCCATCTGGTTCGTTGGTGCTCCTCGACGTAACGCACGGCTATGCCTTCAGAGCCCCGCCTCGCATCCGGCCCCGTGGCGCTCGTAACGCGGCTCGCCCCATTACCCGGACAGGCTCCGATCTGGCTGGGACTTCGGGGAATGCGGATAGGCACAGACCCGGGGCGAGTCGGTCAGCTCAGTCAGGAGGCTCGCCGAGTACCTCACCGATCCTATCCAGGAGCACATCTCTTTGGACGGGCTTCCTGAGGTACTCGGCCACACCCATCTCACGGCCCCTGGCTTCCACATCAGGGGAGGGCTCCCCGGTCAGCAGAATCACGGGAGTGTCGATCCCGTGCTGATGCAGAATCTCAAGGAGCTTGAGCCCATCCAGATTGGGCATGTGGATGTCGGACAGAATGAGGTCTACCGAGTCCGGGCCCAACCTCAGCAGCGCTTCACCCCCATCGGCCGCCAACACGACCCGGTAGCCGGCCTTGGACAAGATCTGGTCCAGGAGGAAGCGAGTTCCTTCCTCGTCCTCGACAAGAAGAACCGACTTCTGGGCCATCAACGGCACGTCCGCCCCTCCGTCGATCTCCTCTTCGGTCCGTTCGACTTCAAGGCTGAGGAGATCCGTCCCCGTCAGCTCGTCAGCCTTTTCAAAAACAAGGGCGCCTTCCTCCAAAAGGACCTGTCGATAGACATCCTGAACCGTGACGGAAAGTTCTCGGATCTTTTGGATTCCGTGGTCGCTGATCAGGAGGTCTCCTCTCGCCTGGGCGAACTCCCGGAGTTCCGCGATGGGGCGGCCGTCCCGAATCAACTGGGACATCCGTGGGCCCACCGGGACCACCTCGAAAACCCCCTCCTGGCCCTGGAAACCGGTACCCCTACAGGCTGAGCACCCCGTGGGATGGGCCACGGCATCGGGGACATCGCCCGGAAACGGCTCCAGGAAGGCCGCCTCCTCCTCTGAGATCGGCCGAATCTCCTTACAGTCCGGGCAGAGGCGCTTCAGAACTCGTTGAGCCACGACACCAATGAGGGCATCGGCGATCCCCGCCCGGTTCACCCCCATACGTTCGAGGCGGAAGATGGCCGTGGCAGCGTTGGAGGAGGTCAGGGACGTGAAGGTAAGGAGGCCAGATATGGCGAATTCCACGCAGGCTCGGGCCGCGATGAGGTCCTTGATTTCACTCAGGAATAGAGCACCCGGCTCTTCCTGGATGGCATGTTGTAGGAGGGCTCTTGCGCTGGCATCGGCTCGCACTTCCTGCTGGATCGCGAATGGGATTTTGTGCTCTATGGGGTCTTCAACCGTCACCAGGGTCCTTTCCCCAGTGGCTACGGCTGAAAGAAGCGAATAAATGGTCGTCGTTTTCCCGGATCCCGACGGGCCCACGAAAAGGACCAAACCTCGGTCCCGATTGGCCATCTCGATGAGGGATGCATTCTGCTCAGGCGAGAGACCCAGCTCCTCCAGCCCAGGGGCTTCCGCCGAAGTGTTCAGGACCCTTATGGTCAGGTTTTCGAAAGCCGTCGTGGGGGAGGTGGAGAGACGAAGTTTTATCACCTCTCCCTGAAGAAGGACCTCCAAGGCCCCCGTTTGGGGCGTCCGCTTCTTGGCCACGTCCATACCGGAAAGGGCCTTGAACCGGGCAACCAACATCTTCCCCGTCTCCAGGGAAAGCTCCTGGAGGTCATGGACCCTTCCCCCGATGTTGGCCTTTGCTACCGCTGCCGATCCTCTTGCCTCTACCGATAGACCGAACGCCTCCTCCGCCACCGCCTTCGTCAGAAGCGCGATGGCCAACTTCGCCATCGGGTGACCTCTCCCAGGGTCCTTCTCAGGATCGTAGGCCGGTTTCTCTCTCCTGGCGCGGGGAGATTCCTCCTGAAGGCCTTCCTCTGGAGGCTCCCGACGGGGGCTCCCATCGACCTCTTCCGGCTCGTCGGATTCCAGCACCCTTTTGAGGGTTCCCGGTGACGCTAGAAGAAGGGCCAGGTGTCTCCCCTTGGGGATGGTGTGCTCGAGGTCCTCCAGGAGGTTCCAATCGAACGGATTGCTCAGGACGACGGTCTGTCGTGACCCGATGCTTTTCACCGGCACCACCAGTTTGGCCTGGCAGAACGGTTTCGACAGGGTCTTGAACTCGACGTCCTTATCTTCGATCCGGGCAACATAAGGCACTCCGCAGAACTCACTAAGCCTCTCGGTGAGCTCTTCCTCGGAGATTGGGACATCCTTCACCCACGAAAAGAGACCGAGGGGGTCGACTTCCTCCAAACCCGGTAGATCCTCCCCTCCGTGTTGCTCACTCAGCCACGATACGAAGCCCGGGAAAGAGGCCGCGGGTCTCCCCGAGAACCCCTGTTCTCCAAGACTCCCCTTTCCGTCACCTGCCACAGTTTCCCTCTCTGAGGTTCCAACGGTCAATTTGGACGGATAAAGAGCCAAGTGCCGGCTCGCTGGAAACAAATCGTGAACAGGAGTCGACCAGCCCGCACAATTAATACTGGCAAGAACCTTCAATCCACAAGGGAAAACCCCTGTGGTGGGAAAACGAAAAAGGGGGAAAAGTGCCCCGGGACGCATTTCGCGACCCCGGGGCACCGTTGATCCCGCTGGAAATAATCTGTTCTTCCTGGAGTTATCTCCGATTCATCCACCACTCGTCCCTCAAAATCGAGACCTTCCGACTCATCTCCACCCCGCCCACCGTGACAACGACGGTGTATTCCCCGATGGGGGCTGGCTGACCTCTCGCCCGACCCCCGAATCGTCCGGCCCCTTGTGGCGGCTCTTGGGGCTGGCCCTGAGGAGCCTTGTTCATACCCCAGGCGACTTTGTGGAGGCCTGCTTCTCCGGGCCCCTCTACCGTAGCGACGGTCATGTTCCCCTGAAGGACGGTGAAGGTCACGCCCGCACCCACATCACTCTGGAGCCAGTAGTAGAAGGGGATCTCTGCCGCCTCGCCCTCACCTCCGAAATTGTCCGAGGCGGTTTCGTGGGAAATTCCCGTCACCCATCGAACCTTCGATTCGGGCTGGAAGAAATGGGCATTCTGGCCGAGAGTCTCGAGGTTGACCTCTGCCAGGGGGCTGATGTCGGCGATGTAGATTCCCCTGCCGTGTGTGGCCACGATGAGGTCGTTCTCTCTTGGGTGGATCTTCAGATCGTAGATGGGATTGGTGGGCATGTCGTTCTTCATCTTGGTCCAACTCTGCCCGCCATCCACCGACACGTATACGGCGAAGTCCGTCCCTACGAAGAGGAGGTTCGGGTTCTGGTGATGCTCCCGGATCACATTGACGGGCTCTTCCGGCAGGTTGTTGGAGATGTCCGTCCAGCTCTCCCCGAAGTCTGTGGTCTTGTAGACGTACGTACCGAAGTCGTCCCGCCGCATTCCGGTGTAGGAGATGTACGCCGTGCCCAGATCGTGGTGGCCGGCCTCCACCCGGCTCACCCAATACTCGGGATTGCCGGGAATATTGTCGTTCACCAGGGTCCAGGTCTCACCGCCGTCTTGGGTAACTTGGACATTCCCGTCGTCTGTGCCGACCCAGATGAGACCGGCCTGGAGGGTGGATTCGGAGATTGTAGAGATGGTGGCTCGGCCTTGGTCAGATCATCGCTGATGACCTCCCAGCTCTCTCCCATGTTGGGGGAGCGAAGGAGTTTGCTGGCTGCGTGGAAGACCACGTTGCAGTCGTGGGGGGAAACGAGGATTGGGGCGTTCCAGTTGAAGCGAAGCTCCGGGTCCTGGTAGCGAATGCTCTTCCGCTGACCGGTCCAGGTGTCCAGACGGGAAAGGGGACCAAACTGTGATTCGTTGAAGATGTACCGGTTGTTGCAGGTCTCGAACTCGTTGTACATCCCGTCCCCACCACCCACGCCGACCCAGTCCTCGTACCGGATACCCCTGCCCGAAACGCTGGTGCTGGGGCCCATCTTGGAGCCGTTGTCCTGCAACCCGCCGGCCACCCGGTAGGGGTAGGACATGTCGTATCCGACAGAATAAAGTTGAGCCAGGGACTGATTGTCGGGGTGGTACCAATTCGCCCCACCATCCCAGGTAACGCCCAGCCCATGGTCGTACCCCAGGAGCATGTGATCGGAGTTCTCAGGGTCGATCCAAAGAGCGTGGTCGTCGCCACCGAAGCCCAGGGGGCGGTTCTGCCAGGTCTCGCCGCCGTCCCGGGTCCCGTACGAACCCGCCGATAGGACATGAGCTACGTCGGGGTCATTCGGATCTACGATAATCTGCCCGTAGTAGTATGCTGGGCCCCCTCCGATGGGTTGGTCATCGGGGTTGGCTTTCCGCCAACTGGCCCCACCGTCATCCGAACGGTAAATCTCACCACCGACCATGCCTCGGCTGGCCTGATGGGTCATGAGCTCCTGGTAACGGTCTTCGTCGGACATTCCCTCTTTGTTGGCGTTCTCCACCGTCAGGTAGACGATGTTCGGATAACGCAGGTAGATGTCCACACCGATCCGCCCCAGCATCCCCTGAGGGAGTCCGTTGGTGAGCATCTCCCAGTTGTCCCCGCCGTCGGTGGTCTTGTACACCCTGCTGCCGGGGCCGGCCAGGTCATAGGACCACGGGACCCTGACCTTGTCGAAGGTCGTGGCATAGAGGACGTCGGGGTTGGAGGGATCCATGGCCACATCCACGACGCCGATGGTCTTCCCTCTGACAGTTGGAGCCAACACCTGATCCCAGGACCGGCCACCATTTGTGGACTTATAGAGACCCCGTTCCGGATTCTCCGAGTAGAGATGCCCCAGGGCAGCCACATACACGATATCCGGGTTTGAAGGGTGAACCACGATCCGACCGATGTGGTGTGACTCGGGGAGCCCGATATTTGTCCAGCTTTCCCCAGCATCGGTGGATTTGTAGATCCCGTCCCCCCAGTAGGTGCTACGGGAGTTGTTGGCCTCTCCCGAACCCAGGTAAAGGATGTCGGGATCCGATGGCGCTACGGCGAGGTCGCCGATGGAGTAGACCGCCTCGTCTTCGAAGAGAACCTCATAGGTGAGGCCGTGGTTTTCCGTTTTCCAGAGATGTCCGGAGCCGGTCGCCGCATAGAAGGTCCCCGGCTGCTGAAGGGGAACCGCAAAATCCACGAATCGCCCGCTCTGCCGGGTGGGTCCGATACTTCTGTAATTGAAGACCGATAGCTGGTCTTCCGTGAGGGTCTGGGCCTCAGCCGTATCAGGCGGCTGGAGACCTAAGGCCAAGACGGCAACCAGGGCTGCCAGGCCATAGTATCGTGTTCGAAGCTCCATGGGGTTGGCTCCTTGGAGAAGAGGACAACGTCAACTTCAGTCAGAAACTTGAGGAGGATAAGGTTTTCGGCGGTTTGAGGCGAGATCTGGGGAGGAATGGCGACCAATCTCCAGGACCGGCACCTAGAGGTCCAGCTCTCCCTGGACTCCTCCGAAGCTGAGACGGTGGTGGGGCGTGGGACCCAGACGATCGAGAGCTGAGCGGTGTTCAGCCGTCCCGTAGCCCTTGTTGGTCTCCCATCCATAGCCCGGGTACCGGTGGGACAAGCGCATCATAAGGCGGTCTCGGACCACCTTGGCAACGATGGAGGCGCAGGCGATGGAATGAACTCGTCCATCTCCCCCCACGACTGCCTCGTGTTCCCACCCGAGGCCCGATACGGGAAGGCCGTCCACGACGATGTGATCCGGGGGAAATGGCAGTTGGGTCAGGGCCCGGTTCATGGCCAGCCGAGTGGAGACAAGGATGTTCAGGCGGTCGATCTCGCGAACCGAGGCCGCTCCGAAGCCGACGGCTTCGGCTCGGTCCAAGATCTCGGTAGCCAATTGTTCTCGCCGAGCCGGAGAGAGTGTCTTGGAATCTCGAGCCCCGGAGATGGCCGTTCCCGGAGGAAGTATGACGGCGGCGGCGACCACCGGCCCGGCCAAAGGCCCCCGCCCCACTTCGTCGATCCCAGCCACCCTGAAAAGACCACGGCTCCAGAACCGTTCCTCGTAAAGGAGGGGATTCTGGAGCCGTTTCTCTCTGTCCATGACCGGCCGCTTTGCCGGAGAAGGGCTAGTGGGTACGCTTCTCCGAGATCCGGGCAGCTTTCCCCCGGAGACCCCGCAGATAGTACAGTTTGGCCCGGCGTACCCGGCCCCTACGGATGACCTCTACGCCCTTCACAGTGGGGGCATGGAGGGGGAAGATCCGCTCAACTCCGATACCGGAGGATATTTTCCGGACCATGAAGGTTTCAGCCACACCACCACCCCGCCGTGCGATGCAAACCCCCTCGAAGGCCTGGATCCGTTCTTTCTCCCCTTCACGTACGCGGTACAGCACCCGGACAGTATCCCCAGGAGCGAACTTGGGAATGTCCTGGCGAAGCTGTTCCTGCTCAAGCTCTCGCAACAGATCCGACATTTTTCACCTCAACTGATCCGCGTAGACCGGAAAAAAGACAGACCAAAAAGATAATCCTCAGAGGTCTTTCGGTGAAGGGGGTGGGGGGTCCCCCTCAAGAAGATCCTCTCGACCCTCCCGAGTGAGCCTTTCGGCAGCTTCCTCTCTCCAAGCCTGAATACGTGCGTGGTCCCCGCTCTGCAACACTTCGGGAACCTCGAGTCCCCTGTAGAGGGCCGGCCGGGTATAGGACGGGGGACTGAGTCGGCTTCCATCGTAAAAGGAATCTGACGAGGCTGAATCATGATCCCCCAGAGCCCCCGGTAAAAGCCGGACGACGGCGTCGGAAATCACCAGGGCGCCTATCTCCCCTCCAGAGAGGACGAAGTCACCGATGGACACCTCTTCCGTCGCCAAGTGGTCCGCAACCCGTTGATCCACGTCCTTGTAATGCCCGCAGAGGAGGGTCAGATCGGGGGCCACGGAGAAGCGCACCGCATCCCTGTGGGTGAAAGGACGGCCACGAGCAGAGAGGAGCACGATGGGCCCGGATCGGTCCTGGCTCTCCACCGCCTCGAAAAACGGTTCAGGTTTCATGACCATCCCCGCCCCTCCCCCGTAGGGATAGTCATCGACGGTCTGGTGCCGGTCGGTCGTAAATCCTCGAAGATCAATGATTCGGTACTCCACCAACCCCTTCTCCTGGGCCCTGCCAGGGATACTGGTAGAGAGAGGGGCCTCGAAGA
>JBDHMC010000285.1:0-3898 GCA_039656355.1 Gemmatimonadota bacterium
CGCTTCCTTCAAGTCGTCCCAGTTAATGACCGGAAGCCGCACGATGCTAACGAAGTAGGCCGACTCCTTCATGGCGTCGAAAAACTGCGCGTTGAACATGTCTTGGGTATCCGGGGTGTTCGGCACGGCGGCGTATACTACATCGGCCTGGTTGGCGAGCTCGTACATCTCATGTGAAAGGCCTACGTAGTCGACGAAGGCCGGTCCTTCTCTGCTGGTGTTACGTGTCGCGATCACTCGCATGCCCAGGGCGTGGGCAAGCCTGCCAACTTCGGTGCCGATACTCCCGAGCCCGACAACCAACAACGTCTGATCCTGGAACCACATATCCAGGTTCTTGTCCTTCACCACGTCGGTCTGCGTTCTCCCCCACACGTGGTCCCCCTGTCTTTCAGCGTGGATGTCCATCCCGCCGATCAACGAGAGCATGATTGTGAGGGAATGTTGGGCAATAGCCCGGGCGGTCATGCCACGAATCGAGGTGGCTACGATGTTACGCTCACGAAGAATCCGGTTGGTTTCTCCGGGCGGATTGCCGCTCGTGAAGCATCCGGCCACCCCGACGCTACCCGATTGAATCCATCGGACCTCCGGGCCGATTGCCGAGACGGTACTCGCCGAGCATCCAAGGCCGAGTACCGCCTGCGCATCGACCAACACGCCTCGATCGACGGCATCTCTTCGGTTCCTGACTGGGATGAGCTCGACTCCCGGGGCGACTTCTTGTAGGAAGGCCATCCGCTCCTCGCGTCGATCCCACTCTTCGGGGACCACAACTACCACTTTTTCAGGTGGAGCCCACCCCGGCATCTCGCGAATGGGCGTTTCGCTTTCACGAAGATCGAATGCCTGAACCAACTCTTCCGGAGTGAAGTTTTCATAGGACCCAGTCGGGGGAGCCGACGGTTCGGGGGGGGGCTCCCCGCCTCCGGAGCAAGCGAGGATTGACGCGCAGACTCCCATCATCATTGGCCGCATAATGAGTTGCCCGCGAGTTAAGGGTGTCGTCGACATGAGGATCCTGACCTTCCCGTTTGGGGTTCTCGTTGAGAAGCAGACCACCAATACCTAGCCAGGCTTCTCAAGCTCGGCTCCTGACCAGAATACGGCCCGTCCAGGGCCCTGTCGACGGTACTAGTCAGCCTAGTTGAACATTCGGAGACTTCGCATGCAGATGGGTTCCGGTACATATTTCCTGCCGGAGACCCCGATTTGGATCGACTGGGTCTATTCCTCGCCCAGGGTTACCTGGTAGTTCCCAAAGAAACAGGGGGAGCCGTGTCGAACTCAACTGAGACCGTCCTCGACCATGCGTACCACTGGGAGAATGCCCAACCGGACCGGATCTATCTGACTCAGCCCATCGGCGGGGGCCGGGTGGAGACCTTCACCTGGAAGCAGGCCTTAGATCAGATCAGGCGCATGGCATCCTACCTTCGATCCCTGGATCTCCCCCCGAACAGCAACCTGGCCATCTTCTCAAAAAACACCGGCCATTGGATTCTCGCCGACCTGGCGATATGGATGGCGGGCCACGCCTCGGTCACGTTGTTCCCGACGCTGAGGGCCGAGACGGTCAGCTATATCCTCGATCATAGCGAATGCAAGCTCATCTTTATTGGCAAGCTCGATTCCTGGGACGAAGCGAAAGCTGGGGTTCCAGACGGGCTAGCCCGGATCGCCCTTCCGGGGAGTCCACTGAACAACTCCCCCCAGTGGGATGATGTGGTCGCTGAACAGATACCTCTCGCGGGCTACCCGACCCGACGGCCCGAAGAGATGGCTTCCATCGTCTATACCTCAGGGAGCACGGGAAAACCCAAGGGTGTCATGCTTTCCTTTGGACTGATGGAGGCTGCCGCCAGCGGTCTCCGGTCAACGGTGTCGAGCACCCCCGAAGACCGGATGCTTTCCTATCTCCCACTGTCACACGTTTTCGAGCGGTTGGTGATCGAGGCGAATTCTCTGGTGAGCGGCTTTCAGGTGTTTTTCGCGGATAGCCTCGACACCTTCGTTGCCGACATCCAGCGGGCCCGTCCGACCCTTTTCGTGTCGGTCCCGCGCCTCTGGCAGAAGTTCCAGGCTGGCGTCCTCAAGGTGCTGCCTCAGCGCAGACTGTCGTTGCTGCTCAGGATTCCCATCATCTCCGGGATCACAAAGAAGAAGGCATTGGCCGGGATCGGCCTGGACCAAACCCGATTCGCCTGCAGCGCGTCGGCTCCGATTCCGGCACCGATTCTCAAATGGTATCGCGATCTCGGGCTCGAGTTGTTGGAAGGGTACGGGATGACCGAGAATTTCTGTTATTCACATTTAACGAAACCGGGGAAAACCCGCCTCGGCTATGTCGGTCACGCCTATCGGGGAGTGGAAACCAAGATCAGTGATGCCGGTGAGATCCTGATCAAGTCTCCGGGAAACATGATGGGCTACTACAAGGAGCCGGCACTCTCGAAGGAGGCGTTCACCGACGATGGTTTCCTGAAGACCGGCGATCTCGGCGAGATCGACCCGCAGGGTCGCCTTCGTGTCACTGGCCGAACCAAGGAACTGTTCAAGACCGGGAAGGGGAAGTACATCGCGCCGGCCGTTATCGAGAACAAGCTACTGGTCCACCCGGATATCGAGCAGGTGTGCGTGTGCGGCGCTGGCTTTCCTCAACCCCATGCACTGATATGCCCAACTCCAGCCGTCCGGGGACGTATCGGTGATAAAGCCCATAAAGCGGCACTCGAAGCCAGCTTTCTCGCGCACCTGGCAGAGGTCAACTCGAAGCTCGAACACCACGAGGCGGTGCAGTTTTTCACTGTGGTAAAGGACGATTGGACTATTGGGAACGGTTTCTTGACCCCAACCCTGAAGGTCAAGCGAGCCGTAGTGGAAAAGGCCTACGATTCTTCAAGCGACGGCTGGCACGAATCCGGTAACAAGATCATCTGGCAGATCTGAGACTCAGGAGAGCTGAGGGGAAGAGGCCTCAAGGAGGTGGGCGCCGATTTCCCGTGTCCCCGCCGGCCCCCGAGTATCGACCAACAGCACAATCGCCGCAAGCCGATCTGCGGCGGACCTCACCCACCCCATCCATCTACCTTTTCTGATGAGGATCTTCGAGACGGACACCCGGATCTCAGTGACTCCTCCGGCCGATGTCACCGTGAAAATGAGGCCTTTTCGATCCCGCCAAGTGATTTGGTGTTCCCCGAGTTTGACCTGAGCAGGCCCTTCACGGTAAGGCTGAAAGAGGCGAATCGCCCTCGTGAGCTCTTCGGAGCTGAGTTCGGTAGGGACGGCCCTAATGGTCGAGAGATACGTGATCAACCAACCAGACCTTTGGACGGGTTGATGCTGGATTCCCGCAGGGGCGGCATGTTGAGCCTCGGCCATCGCCCTATCGACAGCTTGCGAGCCGAACCCGGCCTCCTTCGCGATGGACCGGAGTTCGTCCACCGATATGGGTCTGCCGTCTTCAGCGCCTTCGATCTCCGCTGCACGTTTCAGAATTCGGTCTGCGTCAACTTTGCTGAACATACCCGGTCTGTCATCTGTTAGATCAAGAGGGCCTGTGCGCTGGGAGTCTGTCTCCTCAGATACTCATACAATCATATCGGGTTCCAGCCGTTCCTCAACAATCCGGCCTCCCACCAAACTCACGAAGTAGGCGTTGGCTCCTTCCCGGGTTCGAACCACTCGGCGCACGTCATTGTCCTCGAAATAGATTCCGGCGTCGTTGTCACAAGCGTAGCCGGGTTTCATCTCCCCAGAGGCGATGAGGCGTTGGTAAACGGTCCTTCGCTCCCCTTCGGCGTCATAGTGAGGGGAGTGGCTTCCCCTCAGGAGCCCAAGGCATTCGACCTTCGTCAGCTCCTTGGGTCTCGAGTCGGTGGTTCCCTCCTCGAAC
>JBDHMC010000286.1:0-3892 GCA_039656355.1 Gemmatimonadota bacterium
CCTTCGAGGGCGACAATCTTCCTGGGGTTGTTGGTAAGTAATCTGACAGACGTAAGGCCCAAGTCCAAGAGAATTTGTGCCCCCAGCCCGTACTCTCTGAGGTCCGGTTTGAAACCCAGAGCCTCATCGGCTTCCACCGTGTCCTTCCCCTGGTCCTGAAGGTCGTAGGCTCGAAGCTTGTTGGCCAGGCCAATTCCCCTGCCTTCCTGCTTCAGGTAGACGATAGCTCCCAATCCCTCTTCCTGAATCTTCTTCATGGCTGCGCGGAGTTGCTCCCCGCAGTCACACCGTATGGAGCCGAAAACATCCCCCGTGAGACACTCTGAGTGCATCCGTACGAGGACGTTCTTCTGTCCCTCAAGATCGCCCTTCACAAGGGCCACATGATCCCGCTCATCCACCAGGTTCGTATACCCTATGACCTTGAACTCCCCGAACTCCGTGGGAAGCTCGGCCTCGGCCACCCGTTTCACCAGACGCTCCCTGGCGAGCCGGTAGGAGACGAGTTGTGCCACGGTGATGAACTTCAGATCCTCTTTCTTAGCCATCTCCTCGAGTTCCGGCCGCCGGGCCATGGTCCCGTCTTCTTTGAGGATCTCGCAAATGACACCGGCAGAGGGGAGGCCTGCGAGGCGTGCAAGATCCACCGCAGCTTCTGTTTGCCCCACCCGCCGGAGAACTCCGCCCGGCCGCGCCCGCAGGGGGAAAATGTGTCCCGGCCGACGAAGATCAGTAGGCCGGGTGTCCTGATCCAAAAGGACCTGAATGGTCTTTGCTCGATCGTATGCGCTGATTCCCGTCGTGACTCCGAACCTGACGTCCGCATCCACGGAAATAGTAAAGGCCGTATTGAGGGGGTCGGTGTTGTTGTCAGTCATGAGGGCGAGTCCCAGCTCATTGGCCCGTTCGTTGGTCATGGCCACGCAAATGAGCCCTCGCCCGTATTTTGTCATGAAGTTGATGGCCTCAGGGGTGATCTCGGATGCTGCGCA
Organism: Gemmatimonadota bacterium; assembly: GCA_039656355.1. Classification (GTDB taxonomy): domain Bacteria; phylum Gemmatimonadota; class Gemmatimonadetes; order Longimicrobiales; family Gaopeijiaceae; genus JABDNZ01. The sequence continues at coordinate 993 of JBDHMC010000286.1, forward strand.
CACCAGATCTCCCTCGTTTTCACGGTCCTCATCATCCGCGACGATGACCATTTTTCCTTGGCGAATATCCTCGATTGCGTCGCTGACGCGGTCGAAGGTCATTCCTTGTCCCCTCCGTATCCCAGAGCCTCAAGCCCTTCCAAAGTCGGTGTGCCCCCGGCCTTCCAGGCCGAGAGAAGCTTCGCCACGTACTTCCCTACCAGGTCCCCCTCCAGGTTTACCGGGTCCCCCGGCTTGATGGACCCGAGGTTGGTATGGGTCCAGGTGAAGGGGATGATTCCTACCTGGCATTGTCCGTGGGCCGGAAGGGCGTTCACGGTCAGGCTCACGCCATTGATGGTGATTGATCCATGGAGGATGGTCACCTGATCGACCAGCTCGGGTACCTGGAAATCCAGGAGCCAGTAATCCCCTTCCTGTCGGACCGAAAGAAGTCGGCCCACCCCATCCACGTGTCCCTGCACCAGATGCCCATCCAGGCGCCCCCCCAGAATCATGGAGCGCTCGAGGTTCACACGGCTCCCGATTCGATAGTGCCCTGCTACGGTTCTCGAGAGGGTGGTACCGATCGTTTCAACGGTGAAAGAATCAGCGTCATTTCGTACTGCGGTATGACAGGCTCCGTCTAGGGTGATGGAATCGCCGGGTTTGATCTCCGAAGAGATCTCCGGAGCCTGGACAACGAACTCTCGAGCTCCGGACCGTTCTCTGATCGAGGAGATGTTGCCCACCGTCTCTATGATGCCCGTGAACATCAATCAGTCCGATCAAAAGTCAGGAGAACATCCTTCCCGAAAGTACGAGGGGGAGCCGCTGCTTCCCATGCTTCCCATGCCTCTCGCGGTTCCACACCGGTAAAGGCCGAAACGCCCCTCTCTCCCAGCACAAAAGGTGCCACGAAAAGATACAGGCGCCGCGCGAACCCACCCTGGATTAGCTGGGCAGCCACCCGTCCGCCTCCTTCGCAGAAAAGGGATCGAATCCCGGCGTCCCAGCAGACCGCCAAGACTGCTCCCAGGGATACCCCTGCGGGACCCCTCGGAACCCGGTGAATCTTTGCCCCCGCGTTCTCCAACCGAGCCACAGCCTCCTCCGGCGCGTCCTCACCTGTGAAGATAACCAAAGGGATTTCAGGGACATCCTCGAATAACCTAGCTTCAGGTGATAGCTTCGCCCCGGTATCCAGGATCACCCGGGCAGGCTGCTCTCCGACTGGGACATCCTTCCGGACAGTGAGGAGAGGATCGTCCACCAACACGGTCCCTGAACCCACCATGATTCCATCGAAGCCGGCTCTCAGTCGGTGGGTTTCGAGGCCGGCCTCCGGCCCGGTGATATAAGTGCGGCGGCCAGGGGCCTCAGCGATCCGGCCGTCGAGGGTTTGAGCCAACTTGAGGGCCACGTAAGTGGCCTCGTGCTCTTGGTTATAAAAGAAGGCTGGGTTCTCTCGCCTTGCCTCTTCAAGAGGAAAAACCGGCCCGGAGACCTGCACGCCTCCAGCCCGAAGAGTACTCCCACCACCCCCTGAACCCCGTCCTGGATCCATCGCGCCGTAGATGACCCTAGCGATCCCTGCATCCAGAAGGGCCGACGAGCAAGGGGGCGTCCGGCCAAGGTGATTGCAGGGTTCAAGGCTTACGTAGGCGGTAGCCCCTCTCGCTTGATCCCCCGCTCGACTGAGGGCGTTGATCTCTGCATGGGGGCCACCCAACTCCTCATGCCAACCCTCGGCGATCACCTCCCCGTCTTTCACCAGTATGCATCCCACCGTCGGGTTTGGATGGACCCGCCCCCAACCCTTCCGGCCGACCTCGACGGCCCGCAGAAGAAGGTGCCGGTCACTGGGAGAAAGGGAGTTTTCCATCTGGTTCTGCTCGTTGGTGCTTCCAGCCCGTTCAGAAGGTCAGGCGAAATGCCAGAGCCCCGAATGTAGAGCGGGACGAGGGGTCTGATCCGCCCTGAAATGACATCGGGAGGTCTGGAGTGAATCCATCCGCCCACCCTACTTCCGCCGATACCTGCAGAGTGAGGAAGGTCATTGAACCACCGAGAAAAAAGAGGCGCCGGTTCGATCGAAGCTCTCCAGCCCCAGTGGAGTTCGGTCCCACCCCCTCGGGATCGGTGACCACCAGGGTGGCATCGCCGGTGTAGCGGTCCCACCCAGCCCCTCCGAAGAAGCCCAGCCCCCAGAGATCCTTCCCGGCCACTGCTCGGAGAGAGGAAACTCGAAGATCGAAACCGGCGGCTGCCGGATCTCCGTCACCCAACTCCCACAGGTCTACACTTCCCAGTGACCGATGGAAGGCCGAGAGGGAAATGCCCGGGAGGGTGAAAGACTCCCTAAGAATCCCGATTCGGGTCCCGATGCCCCACCCCGTCAGATTCTCTTGGAAACCTTGGTCCTTGGGGGGCGCGATCCATTGGGTAGACACCGTCAGGTCGAGGGAGCCGAACCCCCCAAGTGTGGGGCCAAGGGAAAACCCGTCGAATACCCCGACCGTCCCGGAGATGTGTATGGACGGCAGAGTCACCGTGATCTCCCCGTGGGGCGAAGTACCGCTGCCTTTCAGGGCGGGAGCAGGAGCCCGGGTCAAAGCCCCCCGGATGCTCAGGGCGATCCGGGGAGATCCTTTCATGCGCCAACCGAGAGTGCTGGCCGAACCCGGCAGATCCGTGCCGCCAGAGGCCGCCAGGCCGAGGGCGCCTTGGGCCGCCTGAACCGCGAGGGCGGTCTCCTGGCACCACCTCAGGTGCGCCTCCGAGGTGCCACCACATGTCGAGACGAGGTGCCTGAGATCCTGGGCATTCGTGGATTGGAGGGGCAACCCCATCACAATAAAATGGATCAGGACCAGGTAACCCCACCCTCCGAGACCCGGCCTCAAACCAGCTCTACCCCC
>JBDHMC010000287.1:0-3883 GCA_039656355.1 Gemmatimonadota bacterium
TCTCAACAACGCCGTGTACCTCACAGAGGAGTTCCTCGAAAGCACGTCCGACCCATACTACGAGGGAGAGGTGGATTACGGGGACAGGTTCGAGCACTGCTGGAACGGCGACCATACCGTTTCCAATGCGATCTCCCGCCTCCGATATGTACAAATGTTTGGGTTGGACTGGGCCGAGGAGGTCTTGGGTAGGGCGCCAGTGGGTGCCGATCTGACAAGCTGGAGGTACTGAGGAGACGACGGGCGAGCCGGAGCCCCTTCCATGGGCGCAATTGGTAAGAACAGGGAGTGTCCTTTGAAGGGGACACTCCATTTCTTCCTGGTTCGGCAAACTGGGAGGCCGGATAGCCCTTCCAAGGGAAAGGCCCTTGGGTGGGAAAGCCCGTCAACCCTATGTCGGACTTGGCCTTAAGACTTTGAGGCACCCTTTCTTAGCTCGGGGGGACATCAAAGCGAAGTGGGTCGGGCCTGGGAAAACCGGTTCGGTATCTACTTTGCACTTAGAGACCGAGGAAGGGCCCGTCGGGCCCAGAGCTTTGAACGAATCGGAGGGACCCATGTTTGCCCGGATGCCAGCACTTGCCTTGTTGGGCCTCCTTCTCCTCACTCCAGCCCTTTCGGCTCAAGAGGACCAGTTTGCTCCGCCAAGGGTTCACGTGGGCGTGAACTTCATCGTTGGAGATCCGGTGGGAGAGTTTGATGACTTTGTGGGCGCCGGGTTCGGGGCGGATTTTTTCGGCCGGCTTCCCTTGGACCCCATGGGGGTGCTGAGCCTGAGGGGGGATCTGGGATTCCTCGTTTACGGATATGAATCGAAACGGGTTTGCTTCGAGGGGGTGGGGTGCAGGGTCCAGGCGCGACTTCAGACCACCAACAACATCGCGTTTGGGGGGATCGGGCCGGAGCTGGCCCTTCCCATGAGAGGGGCAAGGCCCTACGTACACGCCTTCATGGGGTTCTCTTATTTCAACACGTCCTCCAGCCTGGAAGATCTCTGGGGAGGCGATTCCGACTTCACCACACAGAACTTTGGTGACGGCACGGTGTCTTGGGGCGTGGGGGGTGGGCTGGAGCTATCCCTCAGCCGGGGAAGGACCCCCATCGGTCTGAACCTCGGGGTCCGATACCATGAGAACGGGACGGTGAAGTACCTGACCGAAGGGGCTATCGTCGATCACCCCGACGGAAGCGTCACCATGTATCCGATCCTCAGCGATGGAAACCTCATGTCCTACCACCTCGGGGTGTCCATCGGGATTCCTCGGCGTGGCGATGAACGTGGAGGGCATGGGCGGAACTGGTAGGAAGACCATCATTGAAGTCCAGGTCTTCGGGATTCAAAAGAGCAGCAATACTCGCAAGGCCCTCCGGTTTTTCAAAGAGCGGAGGGTCAAGGTCCATTTCGTGGACCTGAAGGTAAGGGCCGCATCGAAGGGAGAGTTGACCCGGTTCGTCCAGAAGTATGGGATCGAGGCTATCCTGGACCGGGAGTCAAAGCGTTTTCAGACCATGGGCCTCGGGTCGGCCCATTACTCCGATCAGAGGTGGCTGGAGCTTTTGGCTTTAGAACCCCTCCTTCTCAAGATGCCCCTGGTTCGGCAGAAGAACCTCCTGACGGTTGGAGTGGTAGAAGAGGTTTGGAAGGATTGGACGAACCTCTAAGTCCCGTTCATCCCCATACTGATACACCTAGAATGAGAAAGGACTGGCATCTCATGCCAGAGGAGACCCGTGTGCCCGTCCGTCCGGTGAAGGTCGCTGCTTGGGGAGAACTCAAGGACCGGAAGCCCGCCTACGCTCTGGTGGGAAACGTGGATTTGGTTGTGGTCCGCTACGACCAACAGGTCTCCGTCTTCTACGGGCGGTGCCTGCACCGCGGTGCTCTCATGGCCGATGGGCGTGTGGATGGCCATAACCTGGTTTGCGGTTTGCATTCATGGGATTACCGCTTGGACTCGGGAGTCAGTGAATACGACAATAACGAGGCCCTTTACAAGTTCGGTGCTTGGATCGATCTGGACGAAAACGCAGTCCTGGTGGATGAGGAGGAAGTGGAGAGCTGGGTGGAGGAAAACCCACAGCCATTCAATAGGCAGGAGTACCTGGGCCTCTATCAGGATCCCCACGGAGGACCTGAGGAGCCTCACAACGATTACATCCAAGAGCTTGCTCGAAATGGCCTCGACAAGGTCGGACACCATGGGCAGTTGTCGGCCATGGGGGTACCCCTTGTGGAGCTTCCTCGATGGTCCGGCATCCAGATTCTCACCGCTCAGTTGGCCCGATCTCCGCTTCTCGACGAGGAGGAAGTGGGATCGGAGGTGGTCATCGGCCCTGGGGCGGACAGACCTTTGAGGCTGGAGGTCCCGCTCCTCGTATCGGACATGAGCTTCGGAGCTCTGAGCGAAGAAGCCAAGATTTCTCTGGCCATGGGTGCGGAGAGAGTGGGGACCGGGATTTGTTCTGGTGAAGGTGGGATGCTGCCGGAAGAGCAGGAGGCCAACTCGCGTTATCTGTACGAATTGGCTTCGGGACGTTTTGGATGGAGCCTCGAGAAGGTGAGTAAATGTCAAGCCTTCCACTTCAAAGCCGGTCAGGGTGCCAAGACCGGAACGGGAGGGCACCTCCCGGGAAGCAAGGTCACGGGGAGGATCGCCGAAGTCCGGGGGCTGAAGCCGGGTCAACCTGCCATCAGCCCTCCTCGTTTCAAGGACCTTCTCTCACCGGAAGACTTCCGGAGGATGGCAGGGGAGGTCCGGGAGGTCTCGGGAGGAATCCCGGTGGGATTCAAGATGTCAGCCCAACACATCGAAGCAGATATCGATTTCGCACTCGAGGCGGGAGCCGACTACATCATTCTGGATGGGCGCGGTGGTGCGACGGGAGCGGCACCGGAGATCTTCAAGAAGAACATCGGGGTGCCCACCATTCCGGCTCTGGCCCGGGCCCGGAAGCATCTGGATACACGGGGAGCCGAGAAGGTCAGTCTCATCATCACGGGAGGCTTACGGACGGAATCGGACTTCGTGAAAGCCATGGCTCTCGGGGCCGACGCGGTCGCCATCGCCAACTCAGCGCTACAAGCCATAGGGTGTTTGGGCATGCGTGCCTGCCACACCGACAATTGCCCTGTGGGCATCGCCACGCAGAAGAAAGGCCTTCGGGCCCGGTTGGTGGTTCAGGAGTCGGCCCAGCGCCTGGCCAACTATCTGAACGCCACTACCGAGCTCATGAAGGTGCTAGCCCGGGCGTGCGGACACCGGCATCTCAGCGCCTTCTCACTGAACGACCTCACAACCTGGGATCGGGAAACGGCTGCCCTGTCCGGGGTGAGATACGCGGGGTCCTAGCCCCCCCTTCTCGGCATGGGAGGCTTCTGGTCAGCCGGGACCGGAGAAACGTATGGCTTTCCTTTGGTCTTTTCCTCAAAAAAAGTTCGAGCCTCCCGTATCAACCCTGGATTCAACAGTAGATCCACGCCGGTGAGGGCAAGGACCTTCGCTGCTACCTCTGCTCCCTTCACCGACCCTTCCGTTCCGTGGGAGGCCGAAGTCGCCCAGCTGTGCCATGGGATACCGGCTGCGGCAGTAGTCACGGAAAGGCTCACCACGGGTGCGATCCGGCTCACCTCTGCCACGTCGGTGGAACCCCCTCCCGGTGGTTCTACCTCATCCTTTAGGGGTTTCGGCTCGGCTTCCAGCCCCTTCTCCTCAATCTCCAGGTACGCTTGGAGAGCCTTTGCGAACGCCTGGTCCTCCTCTGAGAACTCCGGCCCTCCCACCAAGTCCAGATTCGCCTGCATAGCCTCCTGAAGAGGTCGGTTGAGAAGCATGGAATGGACACCTGTCAGGAGAGTCACCTTGTACTCAGTCGCCGTTGCCAG
>JBDHMC010000288.1:0-5436 GCA_039656355.1 Gemmatimonadota bacterium
GTTCCACCTTCCAGTTGGAAAAGATGGTCGTCCCCGGCCTCGGGTAGATAGGACCTCAGGAACTGGCCAAAGGCTTCTTCGGCCCACGCGGTGTTTCCGTACTCGACGATCAGAAGCTTCCCGTTCTCTCCCGCCTCTCCATATTCGCCGAAAACACAGGTGGTTTCGTCGGTCAGCTGAAGTACGTTCTCGGTTGCGATGAAGTACCGATTGTTCAGGACTACGTCCGAGTGGAAGAAACTCGTGTTACGCTTGTCGAGTCCCTCGGTTGGCAAGAAACCAAGGAGTTCGGGCATAGGACCAGAAGAGCCTATGGCGGCATCAACAGCCCTCCCGATTTCGACCAACATGGCGTCGGCTTCCTCATCCACACCCATATTCACCGCCGAAATGAAGTAGGCCCCTTTCCAGAATTTCAGGAGTCCGGCACCAAATTCCGATCCCTGCCCAAGCCCTACTTCAGGATCCTCGATGCTGGTGGAAAAAATCCCGAAAGCCTCAGGTGACGACCCCATGTCGTAGACGTCCAGCACGATCTCTTCGTCGTTGGGCCCAAGGAACCTGCGGACCCGCACACCTCTGAAGTCATAAGACAGATAGACTTCTGCGCCCCCGTTCATGTAATCGTAGAGGGTTTCTCGATCATAGAAGGCATCCTCCTCCACGACCCGCCACGCCCCAACCTCCTCCGGCAACGACAAATCTGACACGTTCACGCCCTCTCCTCCGCAACAAAGCAGGGTCACCAACAACGGGGTGACCAGCAGAACTGGGTGTCGGTTCCTCATCATAGGGGATCCTCTCCCGCTGGGTGCTGGAGTTCGGGATGGCCCTCTTCAGGGATTCCAGATGGAATGGTAGTTAAGGCGGTAAGATGAGAACTGGGTTACGAAACTGCAAGCCGACCGGATAAGCCGCTGTGGCCTGGCTGTTCTCGTTGACCCGGAGCCTTCCAGCTTGCTGGAGGGCCCCCCAGATACCTACCTTCGCCGAACCTCCAACCACATAGGTGCCCATGCCGCGTTCAAGGGATGTTTCCAGACTCCTTCCCCTTCCCAGGGCCCCAGGTTGCACCCCATCACCTCGGGCTCTCCTAGGCTCAGCTCTTTTGGGAGTCCTTCTAGCTGGTTGCGTGGGATCGGAACCTGACGGAGCGAGGACGGCCATGCTCTTCCCTGAGACCATCGGTGATTGGGTCAGACAGGATACCTCCATCACCTACGATCGCGAGACCATTTTCGACTACATCAACGGCGCCGGGGAGGTCTACCGCTCCTACGCCTTCAGCCATGTCCTTGTCGACCGGTACGAGAAGTCGGGCGGCCAGGCAGTCACCGTTGAGGTCTTCGACATGGGGAATCCCGAAGACGCATTCGGCGTCTTCAGCTATGCCAGGGAGCAGGAAGAGGAGGGCATCGGTGCGGGGTATGAGCGCAAAGGAAGTGTGCTTTGCTTCTGGCAGGATCGCTTCTATGTGTGCATCGCCGCGGAGCAGAGGGATGCTGATCCGGAGGCAGTTTTGGGTGAAGTCGCCCAGGGGATCTCCGAAACCCTCCCTGCGCCCGGGCCTCGCCCGGCCCTGATGACTGCGCTGCCTTCCGAGGGGCTGGTTCCCTTCAGTGACCGATTCTTCCACACCCACCAGTCTCTGAATTATCACTCACGCTACCAACCCGGATCCACCTATCTGGTGGTTATTCGGTATGAGAAGGAGGGGGATGCATCAGCAGCCCTTTCCTCATTTAGAGCGGCGATTCTTCCGGGCTTCGAAGGCATGGAGACGGTAGGAACAGAAGAGGGCATGTACACCTCATCTAGCCAACAAGGTCGGTTCGTGGTGGTCGTCCTGGATGCCGACTCCGATGATGCAGCTAACAGGCTTCGGATGGCGGCCTTGGAGAGCCTCGAGCCACTCCTCCAATAAAGGAAAGACCATGGAGAAGGAAAAGGCAGGTCTGACCCGCCGGGATTTTGTGAAGGGCGTAAGTTTGGCGGCGGTGGGTGGAGCGTCGATGGGTGGAGCGTCGATGGGTGGAGCGTCGATGGGTGGAGCGGTGGGACTTCCAGGCGTGGAAGAGGAACTACAGGAACCGCAATCCACTTCCAGAGTCGTGCTGATCCGGGATGAAGGGGTGGTATCCGAAGGCGGGGGAATCGACGCCGACGGGATCCAGCAGATGCTGGACCAGGCCTTGACGTCACTCCTTGGGTTGGAATCTCCCTCGGACTGCTGGAGGTCCCTCATCAAACCCAACGACGTGGTGGGGATCAAAACCAACATTTGGAGGTTTCTCCCCACGCCACCAGAGGTTGAGGACGCCATTCGCCGGGGCGTGATGATCGCCGGGGTACCGGAAGAGAACATCGGGATGGGAGACCAGGATGTCCTGAGAAAAGAGATCTTCCAGCGCACCACGGCTCTGATCAACTCCCGCCCCATGCGCACCCATTCCTGGTCGGGCGTGGGAAGCTTGATCAAGAACTACATCATGTTCGACACCCCGTCCGACTATCACGATGACGCCTGCGCCGACCTCGCGAAGCTGTGGGAGCTCCCCAGCGTAAAGGGAAAAACCAGGCTGAACGTCCTGGTGATGTTGACCCCACAGTACCACAACGTCGGGCCCCACCACTTCGACCCGATCTACACCTGGCCGTACAAGGGTTTGATCGTGAGCACCGACCCGGTAGCGGCGGACGCCGTTGGGCTTCGAGTCATCCAGGCGAAGAGGCGAGAGGCGTTTGGGGAGGACCGACCCCTTCAACCCAGGGCCCATCACATCCAGCTGGCCGAGACGGTCCACAAGCTGGGCGTCGCGGACATGGATCGGATCGACCTGGTCCGCCTGGGCTGGCGGGGCGAGGAGTTGATCTAGGGAGCCTCTGCGGCCGCACCCCATTGGGGCGGAGGCTCGCTAGAAAACGGTCAGGTCACCCGCTCCAAGAGAATCTGGTTCACCTCGGAGCGTGACTCACCAACCGAGGTGACATACACCGCCTTCCGGTCGAAAACCGGACAGGCATATTCACAGGCGCCACAGCCCGTGCAGAGGGCCGGATCCACGCGAGGGCGCTGGACCAGAACCTCATTCCCTTCAATGTCGATTGCTGTCTCTTCCTCCAGGAAAATGGCCTTGGGCGACACCGGGCACCATTCCTCGCAAACGATACACGGCGTGGCCATGGCCCAAGGGAGACACCGCCCACGGTCGAAGAAGGCCGTTCCCATGCGCATGGGGGAAGTATCATCATCCCCTACCTTCTCCTCGAGGGCCAACTCTTGAATGGCTCCCGTTGGACAGACCTGCCCACAGAGTGTACAGCTGGGCCCACAGTAACCGATCTTCGGGATCATGTAAGGGGTCCATAAGCCCTCGAACCCAGACTCCAGAAGTGTGGGGTGGAGGGCGTTGTTCGGGCACACCCTCATGCACTGGCCACACCGGATGCAACGCTCCAGAAACCCCTCCTCGGCCAGAGACCCCGGAGGCCGAATGAGGAAGGGGGAACGCTTCACGGCGAAGGTGTCCCCGGACCGGAAAAGGGGAACGGCGGCAACCCCCGCAGCTAAGGAGCCCAGGACCTTCCTTCGAGTCACATCCGGTCTGGACGTTCCTGCAGGGTTCTCCCTGGTATCTTCCTGTTGGGGGAAGAAGCGGAAGCTAAGTGCCCCGTCGGGGCAGGATGCTTGGCAATTCAGGCAAAGGTGACACTCGGACTGGCGCCACTTGCTCCCTACGATAGGGTTGTCACCGCCCTGACAGTTCAGGAGGCACTTATTGCAACCGCCACAGGCTTCCTGGTCTTTCTGAAGGCCGAAGATAGCGAACCTTGAAAAGATCCCCAGCATGGCCCCAAGGGGACAAATCCCCCGGCACCAAAATCGGGTGAAAACCCTGTTCAAGATCAGAATAGCCGCGAAAAGAGTACCGATGAGCAAGACCCCGTGGAAATGAGCCTGCCGATAGGGCAGTACGGCAACGTCCAACGCGTCGTAGATCCCACCCGCCACAACCTCCAGGGGGCCGAAACCGGTGTTCCTGGCCGCTGTGGTCATGGCCAGGACCCCGGTATGGAGCGTCGGGAGAACCGCGGTTCCGATGGACCGTGCAAGTAGGGGAAGAGGGTCGAGGAGGCCGGCCTGAAGGCTCCCAAGGAGAGCGGCTCCGGTCACGAAGAAGAAGATGTAGTATTTGATCTGCTGGTATGGCTTATACCGGTTCGAATCCAGGAGCCGCTTCCCCTTCCGGGCCTTTCGCTCGGATTTGAAGCCTGACATCCAGTGATTCAGCGTCCCCAGCGGACAAACCCAACCACAAAAGAACCGCCCGAGGAAGATGGTTGGCACCAGAATGACCAGGGACCAGAGCAATCCTTTGTAGAGAGTTCCGCTGGCCAGAAGGGTCATCAGTGCAGCGAGGGGATCGAATTCCAGAGCGATGGATACCGGATACGGCAACTGAATCTCCGAGACCTCGGCTGGGCTGAAATCCACACCGAACGTGGTCTTGAGAACCAGCCAAAGGAAAATGGAGAAGAAGACGATCTGAGAACCGCGGCGGAGGTTCCTTACGGTTCGGATGGTCATACGCTCGAATCCAGCATCACGCTATCTCCATATATCCGGCCGCTTGATAATCCAGGGTTCCGACACCGGATCGATCAGCCAACACGATGTGACCCACCCGGTCGGGGCTGAGTCCCAGGAACTCCACGGCCCTGGCGTCAGCGGCGACCTGGTCGGTAGAACAGAGGACGGTGTTCTCGATAGTGACGTCATCGAGGGACCCGCCTTGAGGGCCGCTCCTGAAAAGGACCCGGGTGCCGTCTACCACCGTCAGAGTGGGGCGGACGAAGGCGGCCAAATCCACAATGGACTGGTCGATCTCCTGGTGAAGCCGGTTTCGCCGCCCTCCGAGGATTCCGTAGAGGTTTTTCATACCCACGGTGCAGAGGGTGAGGTTGTGATGTTTGATCACCGGCATGTTGATGAACCGGTCGGTTTCGACGAAGTGGCGTAACACCTCCCAGCGTGGGAGGACAACCCCTCCCATTTCCACTTCCCCAAAATCCTCTTCGGCCGGGAGCATCACTCTGGCACCAGCCGACTCGCCTGCTTCCCTGATGCCGGAACGGAGGAAGCTCCGGCGAGGATCGTTGCAGGAAACGTCAGCGACCGTGACCTGGGCTGCCCCAGCCCCAAGGCACAAACGAACCATCTCGCTAACAAGAGCTGGGTTCGTGTTCGCCCCTTGGGCAGGGGTCCGATCCCAACCCACGTTGGGCTTGACGACCACCCTCTCACCCTGGTGAACGAACCGCCCGATTCCACCGATCCCGTCCAACGCAGCGTTGAGGGCTGCTACAGGATCCGGGTTTGTAGCTGAAGTGAGTACAGGGAGGGTCGGGTCGGAGGGGACCTCGAAGCTGGCGGAC
>JBDHMC010000288.1:5477-5870 GCA_039656355.1 Gemmatimonadota bacterium
TTCCGGTGTTTAACCGGTTCCCGGTTGTGGAAAACAAACCCAGTTGTGCCCGCCACCGCTGAGAGAGCCACGGCCGGGCCCGTCTTTTTTAGAAATTCCCTACGCTCCATCCTGTTCAGCGCCCTTTCCGTGCCTAGATTGCTGCACTGGCCCAGTATACGGCTGGGTCGAGGATGCCAGCAAACACACTTTAAACTCGTAGGAATCTCTGCACAGGTGGGTGCGGCCGCGCACAGGGGTCTTGCGGATGCCAGACAAGGAAGGACGACGAATGCGATGCTGAAGCATCGGGGAGGAGTCATGACGCCGCGACCACAGCTATCGCGGCGGTGCCCGGCCGCAACCCCCCTGTGCCCTTCGGGTTTCGCCTGCGCTTCGCTCGGCGGTCTCGCG
>JBDHMC010000289.1:0-3863 GCA_039656355.1 Gemmatimonadota bacterium
GCCCACATCCGTGTCCAATCCGGCCATGAGAAAGCAACGGGTTGCCCTGACCCGGTAGACCACACACTGACGACAGCCCTCTCTTACCTCTCCGTTGTCGGAAAGAAACTCCCAACAGGGGACCTCCTCATGATCCTCTTTTGTCCCGTCGTGGGACGGATTGGGAGACAAGGGGGCCCGGATTTCCAGGTCGGTTCGCTTCTGGCCAAACCCGGCCATGAAGGGTTCGAGGTCCGGCAGGGCCACCCGATAGTGCCCGCCCGCCGTTCGCGTGGCCGCCAGTCGGCCTTTCTTAATCCATTTGAGCACTGTATCCGGAGTCACTGCACAGAGCTTCGCAGCCTGTCCGGTAGTCAGAAGACCCGCTTTTTCAGCTGACATGTCCCTCTTTGCCTTGAGAACGAGCTCGGGGGAAGTTGTTGAACAGCCCTCCGGCGCTACACCATCGGTTTTCTCCTGTTCCTGCCAACTCCGTGCCAGACTATTGAGGTTTTTGGAAATACTGAGTTCGACCGGGTTTGGTCATATTGAAATTCTCGAAATAGAACCAAATCACATAACCGGGAATGGATTTTGCAATAAAAAACCCATGAATTGATGGGGAAACCCACCGGCTTTCCTAGGAAAACGGCAAATTCTGGTTGCGGGGACCCCGTCCCGTGAATACAGTGGGAAAAGTTGCATTAATAATCCCTTTAGAATGGGAGAATCCATATGGAAGCAGCCGTCATATCCAATCCGCAGCTCACCATCCAAGACAGCGTTGTTCGGCTCACGAGGGGGGACATCACAGAGCTCGAGGTCGACGCGTTTGTCTTTTATGCCATACCAAACCTGGCTTTGGGCTCTGGTTTCGGGGGAATGGTCACCGTTCGGGGGGGGGCTTCGATCCAGAAGGAACTGGACGGGATAGCCCCGGTCGCAGAGCTGGAAGCAGTGGTCTCATCGGCTGGGAAATTGACCGCCGAATATATCATCCATGCAGTGGGCCCCAAGTTTCGGGAGGATGATATTGAGGCCAAGCTCCACACCACCATGGATAACACCCTCCTCAGAGCCGAGGAGAAGGGGATCAAAACCCTGGCCTTCCCGGCCATGGGGGCTGGGTACTACGGAGTCCCGGCTCCGCTTTCGGCAACGGTCATGCTTGCGGCTCTCGAGAGCCACCTAAGCGGAGAGACCGGGCTGGAGGAAGTCACGATCTGCGTTCTGGACAACACCCAATTCAAAGCCTTCGGGGCCGCCATAAACGCCGCGTCTGAAGCCGCGTCTACAACCGCGTCTGAAGCCCCGTCTACGGCTCTCAGCTGACCGAGAGGGTCACACGATGCACGAGACAAGCGATCTACTTGGGTTCATACATACACTCCATTGGTATGCATTGGCGTTCATGGGCCTGGTTTATGTTCTGCGAATCACCTGGTTCGTGAAAAGATTCAAGGCAGGTGGAGAACGACAGGCTGCAACCGGCGTTCCCGGGCGCACCACGCCAAACAAGGGGATCCTCTATTCCTGGGGGAACGTTGCTATGCCCTGGGCCATGGAGAGCAGTCGAACCAAGCCGTTCTTTTATGCCCAGTTCGTGGCATTCCACATGGGTGTTACGGCAGCCATCCTACTTCTTTTCATCATCCCCTGGTGGCCTGGACTTCTTGAGAATGACGCCGCTGTTCTGGTTCTTCAAATCCCGATCGGAGCAGCGTTTCTTGTGGGTATTGGCCGGATGGTTCGGAGATTCGGCGACAAATACATGAGGGCCATCAGCTCCCCTGACGATTACTTCTCGCTGATTCTCCTCACCGTCTGGTTCTTTTTTGCCTTCCTGGCGGTGCCAAACTCCACAGCGAACGGAGAGTGGCACCTTATAGGGTATTTCATACTGGCATCGTTCTTCCTGGTTTACGTCCCCTTCAGCAAAATCTCTCACTACCTCTACTACCCGTTCACCCGGTACTACATCGGAAAGAGCCTGGGGCACCGAGGTGTGTTCCCCATCCTTCGTGGTCCGGTCCGCGGGTAAGCCTGAGGAGATAAGAGAATAGATCATGAAAGAAACCATAGAAAGATCACCGAAAGCGCAAAAAGTCATCGACCGGATGGGGGAAAAACTCAACCGGCAAATGGCCGGCTCCCTTCTGGCCTGCGTCCACTGCGGAATGTGCACCGACTCATGCCACTACGTCCTTGCCAACCCTGGGGACCCCACCTACGCCCCGGCCTACAAGGCCGACCGCATCCGAAAGATCTTCAAGCGCCACTTCGACTGGACAGGTAGGGTTCTACCCAAGTGGGTCGGTGCAGCCACGATCAACACGGATGAGGACCTGGAGGAGTTGAAAGACATCGTCTTCGGGAAATGCACCAACTGTAGGCGGTGCACCATCAACTGCCCCATGGGCGTTGACTATGCCACCTTCAACCGAATGGCCCGGGGCCTGCTTGTGTCCGTAGGCGTCATGCCAGAGGGCGTGGCGGTGGTGAGCAAGGACCAGTGGGAGACGGGCAACCAGATGGGCGTCTTGAAAGAAGACTATCTGGATACCCTGGAATGGATGGAGGAGGAGCTTCAGGAAGAGTTGGAAGACCCCTCGGTGAAGATCCCGGTGGATGTCTCCGATTGTGAGGTCGTGTATTCCATCAACCCTCGGGAGGTAAAATACGATCCCAGGAGCATCGCTGATGCGGCCAAGATCTTCCATGTCGCTGGGGAGAACTGGACCATGCCCAGCGAGGGGTGGGACATGACCAATTTTGGCTTGTTCTCCGGCGACGACGCTCTGGGTGGGTCCGTGGCGGGGCGCCTCTACGAGAGTGTTGAGGAGCTCAACGGGAAGACGCTCGTCATCTCGGAGTGCGGGCACGGATTCCGATCCACCCGTTGCGAGGGACCCAACTGGGCCCAAGCCGACGTTCCCTTCGTGATGGAAAGCTCGGTCGACACCATGCTCCGGTACATCAAGGAAGGCCGGATCAAGGTGGACAAGACCAAGAATCCGGAGTCCGTCACCTTCCATGATTCCTGCAACAACGCCAGGAGCTGCGGCCTCTTCGAGCATCCTCGAGAGCTCCTGAACCTGGTCTGCATGGACTTCCGCGAGATGTATCCCAACCGGGCTGAGAATTACTGCTGTACGGGTGGGGGCGGGGCCATGTCCATGTCGGAGTATACGCCTGAGCGTTTGAAATCGGGGGTCATCAAGGCGAATCAGCTAAAGGAGACGGGTGCTGACTTCTGTGTGACGTCTTGCCACAATTGCGTGGACGGACTCAACGACGTGATTCGTCACTACGAGATCGACATGAAGGTCACCCAGCTGGTGCACCTGGTGGCCAACGCTCTCGTCATCGAGGAGAAGGTGGCGGTGCCCGTGGAGGCTCCCGTCGTGCCAGAGGTGGAAGAGGTCCCGGTGCCCGTGGAGGAGATTCCGGTGCCGGTCGAGGAAGTCCCGGTGCCGGTGGGTGTGGGTGCAGAGGGAGAGGAACTCCCCTTGGCTGGACGCAGGATCCTGGTTGCGGACGACGAACCCGACCAACTCGAATTCCTGTGCGCGGTGCTGGAGGATTATGGAGCGGAGATCTTCAGAGCCGAAAACGGGGACGAGGTCCTGGAAATGGCACGGAAGGAAAAACCCGACGTTTTGCCTCTCGATCTCCACATGCCGGGGCGGGATGTGGGCGAAGTCTTCGAGCTCATCCGGAACGATCCGGAGCTGGAAGACCTAAAGATCTGTATCATTACGGGAAAACCGGAGTTGAGGAAGCTCATCTACGACCGTACGGTCAGACCGCCTGAGGGATATGTCGACAAACCTGTGTCCTGGTGAACGACCTCCAGAACCTTCCGAACATTCAAGAGGAGCCGC
>JBDHMC010000290.1:0-3844 GCA_039656355.1 Gemmatimonadota bacterium
GGAGAAGCTGGCCTCCTTTTCGAAGAGATCGACGAAAACGGGTGGCCTCTGGACGTAAGGGTGGGACGACACACGTCCACGGTCCTCATGACCATGGAGACCTGGACCGAGTTGAACCCGGACCGGCTCCTGAGGGGAAGCGGTGTGCCCCGGTACAATGAGATCATTGCGTTGGGAGTCGGACATTGGTTGCATGACCCGTCGGCAGCTTCGGGGAAGCGGGTTTTCTTCGAATAAATTAGTGATCGACTGAGGAAGTGATCGAAGGGAAGTCCAGAGAATCTTGATGACCGGGGATGTTTCCCCGACCTGTACCATTGAAAGAAGGAGCGATCCCGTGAAACTCGCACGTAACATCGGCCCCATGATCGGGGGCTTGCTGACCCTGGCTCTTCTCCTTGGAACGGGGGCCGAACCGGCTTCCGCCCAGTGGGAACAGGCCATATCGACAAGCACTGCGCAGCAGGCGCCCCTGCTTCCGGGGCCGGTTTGCTCCGGTGAGCCGGGCGACCCCGCTTGTGGGTGCGACCCCGAGGTTCAGGACTGTGGCTGCACCAGCATTCAGGTAAGCAAAGGGGCCTCCACCGACGGGTCCGTCATGACCGCTCACAGTTGTGACGGGAACTACCGGACCTGGCTCCAGATCGAGCCTGCCCGTGAAAATGCTCCCGGCACCATGCGGCCCATCTACTGGGGCAAGCTCCATACGGAAACCCCGGACGACATGCGGAGGATGCGGCTGAAGGGTGAGATCCCTGAAGTCGCAGAGACGTACCGGTATTTCAACGTTGCCTACCCTGCCATGAACGAGAAGGGATTGGCTATCGGTGAGACCACCATCGGGGGCCGCTCGGAGTTACGTAACGACGAGGGGCTGTTCCTCATCGAGAACCTTCAGGCCATCACACTGGAGCGAACCACCACGGCCAGGGACGCAATCAAGCTCATAGGAGAGCTTGTGAAGGAGTACGGCTACGGTGACTCCGGAGAGTGCCTGACCTTCGCTGATGCCAAAGAGGTCTGGCACTTCGAGATCATGGGCGGAGGACCATTCGAAGTGGGCGCCGTATGGGCGGCGGTGCGGATTCCCGAGGGCCATGTGGGTGTGAGCGCCAACATCCCCAGGATCAGCAGCTTGGACCTGGACGATCCGGACCATTACATGGCCAGCGACAACGTCCACTCCCTGGCCGAGGAAATGGAGTGGTGGGACCCGGATTCAGGGGATGAGTTCAAGTGGTGGAAGGCCTACGGCAGCAGGAACCGGCAGACTGGAGAGGCCAGAGCCCCCTACTCCACCCGGGAATACTTCATTTTGAGCACCCTGGCTCCATCCTTGAACCTCACCATGGATATGGAGGAGCTTCCCTTCAGCGTGGTGCCGGATGAGAAGGTCTCGGTGCAGAAGGTGCTCGCTTACTACCGGGAAACCTACGAAGGGACCGAGCTCGACGTCACCAAGAACATGATGATTCCGAATCGGTATGCCCGAGACCCCGGTGATCCGGAGATGGTCAAGAGCCCCATGGTCGATCCGTGGAGCCTGGGCCGGGAATGGGGCCAGCTCATGAACAGTCTGGTGCCGGGAAGCGTGGAGTCCGTCCGCACCATCGCCGTCCAGCAGTGCTCCTATTCTCAGATCATCCAGGCCAGGGATTGGCTACCGCCCGAAATTGGTACCGTGGCCTACTTCTCTTTCGACAACCCGGGGCAGAGCCCCCGGATGCCCATTTATGCCGGGACCCTCCACTTGCCGGAGAGCTTCAAGATCGATTGCCAGAAGAGCTTCCGAGAGGATGCGGCCTGTTGGTCGATCCGGAGGACCAACCGTTTGTCCCAGATCAAATGGGGGTGGGCCAGAGAATTCCTCGAACCGGCAGTCTTGGAGTTCGAGGAGCAGATGTTCATGGAACAGCCCCTTATCGAGGGCAAGGCGGTTGAGCTCATGAAGGCCGAGGGCGGTGCCGACCCCATGAAGTTCCGGACCTTCCTGACCCGGTATACAAACAACTGGGCCGGAGCCACCATGCAGAAGTGGGAAGAGATGGGTGACGCCTTCTGGGCTTACTACGCCAGGGGGTGGTAGGGAAGGGTAGGGTAGGGTAGGGGGTCCGGCCTCTCGGGCTATCCCTTCGCGCGCTGGCCATTCGCTTCGCTACTGGAGGCGCGCTCCGGGAAGCCCGAGAGGCCGGACCCTCTACCTTGCTGGGTTGGCATAACGCTCTCGGGCTATCCGCCGCGCTTCTCCTGCGGAGGTCTCGCGGGTCTCGACCCGGGGCGCTCCGCGCGGCCGCTCGTCTCCACGGAAACATCTCAAATGGCCCGCCACTCTTCTTGAGCCTCCATCGAGGGTTTCCCCGTCGAACTCTCCCCTCGAACTTTCCCCTTTCAATGTCTCGCCCATTCCCCCGGGAGCTTTCGGCGGCCGGAGCATGTCGATGGCCAGGCCGTAGTCGAGGATTTCGCCGTTCCAGAGAGGCGTAGCGGTCCATCGGTGGGGAGTGATTCCCCTCTCTCTTTGTCCGCGCACTAACTCTGTTGTCGGCTCGGCGGGAAGGTGTGGCGGTTCAGGCACCACCGGGATAGCCCTGCCGTCCGGGCGGAAGAATCTCACTGGGCTACCGTCGGCGCCGCCCTCAGTCATCTCGACCCGAACTCCCTCCTCGTGAACAGCCCGGTGATGGCGGCGACAGAGCAGGACCAGGTTGCCCAACTTCGTCTCCCCGCCATCGGCCCAGTGGGTCACGTGGTGTGCATCCGTGTAGCGGCACCCGCAGCCCGGAAACCGACAGCCCATATCCCGGTGGTCCAGTGCCCGCCGGATTGAAGGAGGCACGGTCCTTCGTTTCCTCCCCACATTCAACACCCGGCCCTCCTGGTCGTGGGTCATGAGGACGGTGGTGGAATCACACGCCAAGCGACGAGACGTTTCGCCTGCGCTTCGCTCGGCGGTCTCGCGGGTGGCCCTCAAGACCCGCGTTTCCGCGGAAACGTCTCGGTGGCCGCTCGGCTCCGCGGGAACGCCTATGCCGCTACCTGCCAGGACGGCATGCCCGGGGGTGGGGCCGGGTGCGTCGTGTACCGTGGAACTGGCTGTGTCACCGCCCGCGGAGCCATGCCTCAGGGCCGAGCCCTCCACATGTATGACCACCTGGAACCGGGCGGCCCGGCCCTGGGGTCGACCGGGCTCACGCACGGACCTGTTTTCCCCGGGCTCCCCCAGCCCCCCCGCCTCCCCCGGCTCCCCCGGCTCTTCGAACTCGCCGGTGGCCATGGCGCGTTCAGCCAGTAGACCCAGGGCGTCAGCCCGCCGCTGCTCGAAGCTGGGCTCCGCTTCCTCGTCTGTTGCCGCGCCTTCCCCAGCCGCCTCCCGATACAGTGCCTCACTCGCCCACACCAGTGCCTTTTCCAGCAAGGCGCCGACCTCGGGATCCAGGCGACCCCGAAGTACATAAGTGCCGTCGTCGTCCGGAACCAGACGGAGGAACCGACTCTGGTGACGTCGTTCCTCCTCCTGGGCCTCCTCGAGCCGGTCCACATATCGCCAGGCCCGTACGAGCTTCTCGATGTGTGCCGCTGTGGCGTGCATGGCCACACCCAGCAAGTCCAGCTCGTTCTCGGGTGAGGCTACCCGGGTGAGGGCTCGGACCTTGGAGTAGGACATCTCGCCCCGGGCCATGGCTGCAGAGATCTGGGGCAGTGAAGCCAGGGCTTTGGCCACCCTGACCTTCTCCCGGGCCGGTCCGGGGCCAATGCCGGTGCGCCAGGAGAGCCAGTGGGCGCAGGAGAGGAATCCACCCCCCCAGCCCCCCCGCTCGTCGAACTCGCGGATCATGACGAGCAG
>JBDHMC010000291.1:0-3804 GCA_039656355.1 Gemmatimonadota bacterium
AACCGGGCAACCCTCTCCCCGGTCTCGGGATTCTTGACACCTCCCTTCGGGTTTCGGCACCTTCCAAAGGTCCGCGGGCCACTTCCGGTTGATAGTACCGGGTGCCCGGAACGAACCCTTCCTACTACAGGAATCACGTGCGCACTTCCGTCATTGTGGCCACTGTGCTCCTCTCCGTTGCAGCCTGCACCGGGGCCGGCTCGAATCCCCAAGAGGACTCGGCCATTCCACGGGAGGATTTCGTCCAGGCCTACTACCAGCTCCGGGTGGAGGGCCTCAGATCACCCGAGATGGAGATCAGCCTGGAGGCACGAAACAGAATCCTGGAGGACCTGGGAGTCACCGAGGACGACCTTCTGAACTTTGCAGAGGTGTGGGGGAGTGACGGTGAAGTCATGCAAGAGATCTGGCAGGAGGTGGACAGCCTCATGAGGGAAGCCAGGAGGGAAAGAGCCGAGGATCCGTCCATCGAAGGGTACGAACCGCGGCGAGCGGACACCGTTCCGCGAGGGGTAGGCCGATGAGCTTCGAGCGGGTTTTCAGCGGTGGCCCCTGGGAAGAGATCGTCGGGTACTGCCGAGTTCTCCGGGCCGGTAACCTGGTTTTTGTAACCGGCACCGCCCCCATGGACCCTGACGGAAGGGTTCACGCGCCGGGGGATGCTCTGGCCCAGGCACGCCGTTGTCTGGCCATAATCAACGAATCTCTGGGGAAGCTAGGCGTTGGAATGGAGTCCGTGGTCCGAACCCGGATGTTCACCACGGACATCGACCGTTGGGAGCACTATGGCGAAGCTCACAGGGAGGTCTTCGGCGAGCATCCCCCCGCCACCACCTTGGTGGAGGTCTCCCGCCTGATTCACCCCGACATGCTCATCGAAATCGAGGCGGACGCAGTAGTCGAGGACGGGTAGCCGGCTCCGAGACGCGGTGGAGACGCGGTGGAGACTCCGTGGATGCCCCGTGGAGACCCCGTTCCCGAGTGAACCGACCACCGGGAAGGGACCGGCCGACGGGGGATCTCTTCAACGAGAATTCGAGGACGCCCCGGCACCGCTTTCGAACACCGGCATCCCTCAGGAAGGCAGGGAGTAAGCCCCTCGCGGCAACCCGATTCCGCAGAATTCGATGGGAAGACGATGCCCTGGCGGCCGGACTTACCACACGGTGCCCTGGCGGTAGCCGCCAAATCCCCGATCCCCGTTAGGGCACGATCTCCCCCCGAACCAGATCCTCAAAGCTCTCCCGCTTACGAATCAGGAAAGCCTTGTCCCCATCCACCATGACCTCCGCCGGCCGGGGGCGGGCGTTGTAGTTGGAGGCCATGGCAAAACCGTAGGCCCCAGCGTTTCGGACGGCCAGGATCTCTCCGACTTTGGGCAGGGGTAAGGTCCGGTCCCGCGCCAGGAAGTCCCCGGTTTCGCAGATGGGGCCCACCACGTCCACCACCCTCTCCTCCCTACCCTTCTTTTCCACAACCGCCTCGATGGCGTGAAACCCCCCATAGTGGCTGGGGCGGAGAAGCTCGGTCATGCCGGCATCGGTGATGACGAAGGCTTTCTCTCCGGACCGCTTTAGGGCCTGGACGCGGGTGAGAAGAATACCTGCTTCCCCCACCAGGAACCGCCCCGGCTCGAGAATCAATCGGAGGCCCGAGCCTTTCAGGAGCGGAAGGAGAGCTTCGGCTAGGGCCCCAACGTCCATCCCCTCCGATTCGTCCGGGATCCCGAACCCTCCGCCAAGGTCCACGTACTCCAACGGAATCCCGTCTTTTTTCAACAGATGGACTACCTCCAGGATTTTCCGGAGGGTGCGCTTGAAGGGGACGGGGTCAACAATTTGGGAACCTATGTGGACATCTATGCCGCGGATTTGGAGGTTGGGGCGGGTGGCAGCCCACCGGTAAAGACCCACAGCGACGGGAACGGGAAGACCGAACTTCGCGGCGGCGTGGCCGGTCCGGGTGTATTCGTGCGGAGTGGGGGCCTCGATATCCGGATTGATCCGCACGCCGAAGGGGGCTTTGCTTCCGCGTTCCGCGGCGAGTTGGTCCAGCCGGTGGAGCTCGTCGGTGGTCTCGACGTTGAAGGCATAGATCCGAGCGTCCAGGCCGGCCTTCAACTCCTCGTCGGTCTTTCCGACCCCGGCAAACACGATCTTGCCCGGAGGGATACCACCCTTCAAAGCACGGAAGAGCTCCCCGCCGCTTACGATATCGGCTCCGGAACCCACATCCGCGAGGCGGTTCAACAAGGCCAGGTTGCCGTTGGCTTTTACGGAGTAGGCCAAGAGTGGATCAGCGGGGGAGAAAGCCTCTTCCAAGGCTTCGAACCGCCCCCTTACGTAATCCATGGAGTAGAGGAAAAGAGGAGTTCCGTACTCCTCCGCCAGCTCCTGAACGGGGAACGGACCACAGCGAAGGCCCCCGCTTTCTCTCGGAAACGCACCTCCCGACCTGGACACTCAGAGGTCCCCTAGTAGGCCTTCGCCCAGACCACTTCCATCTTGGCGTCCCCACCTCCAATACACTTCCCGGGGGCCTTTTCCGAGCGGAACTCGGGATCCGGTATCACTCGAATGGTGGCCTTTGTCTCTTCCTTCACCCTCTCCTCGACGGCTGGATCCCCATTCCATCCCGTGTAGACGAAGCCGCCGGGCCCATCCATGATCTCCTTGAGACCGGCAAGGTCATTTACGCCCCGGTGAGAGTTGGCCTCCCGCCGGTCCTTGGCCGCCTGTAAGAGGTTGGCCTGAAAGGTGTCAAGCCACGCCGGCATCCCGCTTACAGCCTGGTTTTCCGGGAGGAACTCCTTCCGATTCTCCTCCCCGAAAGACACACGTCGAACCAGAACCGCTTGTTCTTTTGGCAGGTCTTTGGGCCCGATCTCCAGGCGGAAAGGCACACCCTTTCTCTCCCACTCCCAGAACTTCGCGCCGGGCGAGAGATAATCCCGGTCGTCGACTTTGACCCGGACACCGATATCCCTGAGGCGTGCCGCCAGTTCATGGGCCTTCTCTGTCACCGCTACCCTCTCCTCTTCCTTCCGCGAGATGGGGATGACAACCACCTGGACCGGAGCCAGCCGGGGAGGCACCACGATCCCCACATCGTCACCATGGGTAAGAACCATGCCGCCCACGAGGCGCGTACTGACCCCCCAAGAGGTGTTCCAGGCGTACTCCTCCTGGCCCGCTTCGGACTGGAACTTCAGGTCGAACTGTTTCGAGAAGTTCTGCCCCAGGAAATGGGAGGTACCAGCTTGAAGAGCCTTGTTGTCCTGCATGAGGGCCTCAGTTGCGTAACTCCGGACCCCACCCGCGAATTTCTCCGATTCGGTTTTGAGGCCGGTGACCGGTGGCATGGCTATCCAGTCCTCCATGAAGGTTCGGTATACACCGAGCATCTGGAGGGCCTCGGCTTCAGCCTCTTCGGCAGTCGCATGGGCTGTATGGCCCTCCTGCCAGAGGAACTCTGATGTGCGCAAGAAGAGTCGGGTCCTCAGCTCCCACCGCATGACGTTGCACCACTGGTTCATGAGAATGGGGAGGTCCCGGTAGCTCTGGACCCACTTAGCGTACATGTGGTAAATGATGGTCTCCGAGGTCGGCCGGATCGCCAGATACTCTTCCAGCTCTTTCCCGCCCGCCTGGGTCACCACGGCCAGCTCCGGTGCAAACCCCTCAACGTGCTCCTTCTCCCGCTCGATGAAGCTCATGGGGATGAGGAGGGGGAAGTAGGCGTTCTCATGCCCGGTTTCCTTGAAGAGGCCTTCCAGCCCCTTCTGCATGTTCTCCCAGATGCCGT
>JBDHMC010000292.1:0-3792 GCA_039656355.1 Gemmatimonadota bacterium
CCCCTCTCTGAACTGAAGAGGAAGTTGGGAGCTCCACTCATGGACCTGAGCGGTCAAAGGGCGAGCTGAATCTCGGGTGCCTCCGCCTCGCCTTTGAGAAAAGACCCCGGAGCTTCGAAGCTCCGGGGTCTTTTCTATTCCTCTCGACGCCGACTCAGGGACCCTCAAACGTCCCGGCTTCCGCCCCCCTCTGTCATGCTCCGGACGTCCAGAATCTCATCGAGCTCATCTTCTGGAACCAAACCGAGACGCAGGACCACTTCTCGAACGCTCACCCCCTCGCGGGCGGCCTCCTTGGCCACCTCGGAGGCTTGGTCATATCCGATCCGGAGATTCAGGGCCGTGGCGATGGCAGGGTTTCTCTCCAGTAGCTCCCGGCAACGATCAGCGTTGGCTTCAATCCCAACCACGCACCGGTCGGCGAACACCTGACAGCTGTTGGCCAAAAGGCTTATGGACTCCAGAAGAGAGAAAGCCAGCACCGGCATCATCACATTGAGCTCGAGATTCCCCCGGCTTCCTGCGATGGAGATGGTGGCATGGTTACCCATCACCCGAGCGGCGACCATCATCAGCGACTCGGACATGACGGGGTTTACCTTCCCTGGCATGATGGAGCTTCCAGGTTGAACCGCTGGGAGGCGGATCTCATGAAGCCCTGAAGAGGGTCCGCTAGCCAGCCATCGGATGTCGTCAGCGATCTTCATGAGGCTGATGGCTACTGTGTTCAAGTGTCCGGAGGCAGCAACCGCTCCGTCTTTGGCCCCCTGAGCTTCGAAGTGGTCTACCGCCTCCACGAAGGCCAAGCCTGTATCTTCGCTGATCCGTTGGATGGTCTTTTCCGCAAAATCCGGATGGGTGTTGATCCCGGTGCCTGTCGCCGTTCCCCCCAAGGCCAACTCCGCCAACTCCAGTGAGGCGCCCTTCACCCGCCTTTGGCCGAGCTCGATCTGCCGAGCCCAGCCGCCGAACTCCTGCCCCAATCTCACGGGAGCCGCATCCATCAGATGGGTCCGCCCGGATTTGACCACGTCGTCAAAGGCTGCAGCCTTCTCCCGGAGAGCCTCTCCCAATTGTCCCAGAGCCGGGAGGAGATCCTCCTCCAGAGCCCTCCGGGCGGCGATGTACATTGCGGACGGGATCACGTCGTTGGATGACTGTCCAAAGTTGACGTGATCGTTGGGATGCACCGTGAGGCCTCGCCCCTCGAGAATCTGTCCGGCCCGTCGGGAAATGACCTCGTTGGAGTTCATGTTCGTAGAGGTCCCGGAGCCGGTCTGATAGATGTCCACCACGAACTCCTCGTCCCACACCCCCTCCTCCACCTCGCCGGCAGCGGATGCGATGGCCCGAGAGATCTCGAGGTCTACCTTTCCCAACTCCCCGTTGGTGATGGCTGCGGCTTTTTTTACCAACCCGAGCGCTTGGATGAACCGACGGGGGAACCGCTGCCCACTCACCGGGAAGTTCTCCAGGGCCCTCTGGGTTTGGGCGCCATAGAGGGCCCCCGCTGGCACCTGCACTTCACCCAGGGAGTCGCTTTCAGTTCTGAATTCACCGGACATGACGCGGACGGTCTCCTATTCCTTCCTGGGTGGCTGACTCGGCCTGAGCTCTACCCGACTAGGGAGGGCATTCCCCGGGTAGCGGAGCAGGTCCAGGACGGCGCGGGACACGTCCTCGGAGGTGAGGGCCCACCCTTCCTTATGCCCCGAAGGTCGATCCCCGAAGCTGGTGTCCACACTGCCGGGCATGATGAGACTCACCCGAATACCCTCGTACCGAAGGTCTAGCATCATGGCCTCTGTCATGCCGAGAAGACCGAACTTGCTTGCGTTGTAGGCAACTCCCCCGGCGAAAGTGTTCCGTCCGGCAAGGGACCCGATGTTCAGAATCCAGGCGTCCGGCGATTCCCTCAAGGGCGGAACGGAGGCCCGGGACAAGTAGAATACGCCGCTGAGATTCGTGTCGATCTGGAGCTGCCAATCCTCAAGGGACATCTCGTGGATGGGAGCGAACTTACCTACTCCAGCGTTGTTGACCAGGAGGTCCAACCCCCCGAATTCGTTCACCACACGGGTCACGACCGATTCACACCCCTCCGGATCCCGAACGTCTGCCGTCAGCCCCAGGACACGACCTCCTCCGGTGTCCTTCAGTTCGTCTGCCACCGCTTCCACATCTCCGGCAGACCTGGCAGTGAACGCTACACTGAAGCCCGCCTCCAGGAGATCCCGGACGATGGCCCTCCCTATACCCTTCGTTCCCCCGGTGACCAGAGCAGTTTTTCCCTCGAACTCCATCATCATTCGTTCTCCGCCAACCATTTCTCAGCTTCCAAGGCAGCCATACACCCGGTCCCCGCGGCCGTCACCGCCTGACGGTATAGGTCGTCCATTACGTCACCGGCGCCGAACACACCAGGGACCTCCGTGCGGGTGGCCCCGGGCTCGACCACCATGTAACCATTGGATTTCAACGGCATCTGGTCTCCGAGGAATGCGGTATTGGGCGTGTGGCCGATGGCCATGAACACCCCCGAACACTCCACGGTTCGCTCCTCCCCCGTAACGGTATCCTTCAACCGCACACCGGTGACGAAGTCGTCCCCCATGATGTCCACCAGGGTGGAATTCCACTCCACACGGACCTTGGGATTCGCCAGGACTCTATCGGCCAGCATCTTTGACGCGCGAAACTCGTCCCTTCGATGAACGATGATGACTTCACTACCGTACTTGGCCAGATGTTCAGCCTCGGTCATGGCGGAATCGCCACCGCCCACCACCACCAGAGGTTGATCTCTGAAGGCAGGAAGAGCCCCATCGCACACGGCACAGGCGGAGACACCCCCGCCGGATCGGGCCAGGCGAGTCTCATTCTCCAAACCCAGCCAGTTGGCCCTGGCACCTGTGGCAATGATGACAGTTTTGGCAAAAAACTCACCGCTGTAGCTGGTCTTGAGTTTCTTGGGTTGGGAGTTGAAATCCACCTCCACCACATCGTCCTGCACGATCCGGGTCCCGTACCGCTCAGCCTGGGCCCGCATCCTTGTCATCAACTCCTGGCCGTCCACACCTTCGGGGAAGCCAGGAAAATTCTCCACCTCAGTGGTGAACATGAGCTGGCCACCTGGGATCATCTCAGTACTTCCCATGCCTTCAATCATCAACGGGGCGAGATTCGCCCGAGCCGCGTAAATAGCTGCAGTCCACCCAGCGGGGCCGGACCCGATGATCACCACTTTTTCGAGATTCACGGATTCATTCATCATTTCTGTCGAGGTAAAGAGTCCTTGAAGATTTTCATGTTTGTGGAATGTCCCGGATTAACCCTCGCCTTCGGATCGACGAGTCTCACGGCTTGGCTCACGGCCACCGCGGCCTCCGAGAAGCCGGTGGCGATGAGGTCCAACTTCCCTTCGTAGTCCACCATATCTCCTACTGCGAACACGCCCGGGAGATTGGTTCTCATGAGGTGGTCCACGACAACCCGATTCCCCTCCAGGTTGAGACCCCACTTTTTCATGGGACCCAAATCCGGTTTGAAGCCCAGGAAGGTGAGCACCGCGTCAACCTGGAGGCTGGTTTCCTCGCCCGATCGGTTGTCGAAGATCACGACCGATTCCACGCGGCCCGATCCCCCTATCTCCCTCACCTCGTGGTGATCCCTGAAGGAGAGCTCTCCCGCCTCCGAGGCTGCCTGGAGCCGGGCCACAGAACGTTCCAGCGCCCGGAAGGCCCCCCTTCTGTGAATGAGGAGTAGGTCAGAAGCCACATCCTTCAAGGCAAG
>JBDHMC010000293.1:0-5539 GCA_039656355.1 Gemmatimonadota bacterium
TGGTTGGCCTCCTTGGGTTTGGCGCCGCGGAACCTTGAGCAGTTTCAGCGTAACCCGCTGGCCCAGGTGAGGCCAACCTCGCCTTATAAGATCAGTCTACTCTCACCGGAGCCACACGGATGGCTTTCTGGACGACCACGGCCACGGCTTGGGGCGATCAGATTCCTTCGCGTGACTCACAACCCCTTCGATATGCCTCCCTGTACTCGGGTTCCCAAAAGAGGACCGACCCATGGAACAGATCAGATGGCGCAAGTGGAACCGGCTGATTCACCGGGACCTGGGTTACCTTTGCGTCGGCCTAACGGTGATCTATGCAGTGTCCGGGGTGGCGGTGAACCACGTGAGGGACTGGAACCCCAACTACATCGTCAAGGAAACGACCGGGAACGTGGGGCCGGTGACGACCGAAGACCCCCGGTCCCGGGAAGTAGTGCGGGGCATCCTCTCTGCTCTGGAGTTGGGTAACGAATACCGTGGGATCTTCAGACGGAACCAGGCTACCCTGGTGATCTTCGTGGACGGGGGTACCGTGTCGGTGGATCTCCCCACCGGGAACGCCGTGGTGAGAGTCGTGAGGGACCGGAGAGGGCTGCAAGAGGCGAACTTCCTACACCTGAACTACGCCAGGGAGCTCTGGACCTACGCGGCGGACCTCTACGCGATCTGCCTTCTGCTCGTGACCGTCACCGGGCTCTTCATCATCAAGGGGAAGAAGGGAATCACAGGGAGGGGGGCATGGCTCACTGGCGCGGGAGTGTTGATTCCTCTCTTCTTTCTCTGGCTTTACGCTTAGAAAGGGATGGTCGGACCGTGCCAACCTTGGCCAGAGCGGGATTCCTTTCCCTTTCCTTAACCCCATCATCATGATGCTTCTTGGTGGTTGACTGGGCTTGGGTTCGTATCAGGGGGGCACGTCAACCCGATCAGGAACGCGCTCGCAGAAGCGCCTCCTTTAGCGCCGCAAAGGTGAAGGGCTTTTCCAGGAACACCATGTGCTCTTGGATCCCATGCCGGAGGACCGGATCCTCCTGGGCACGACCGGAAATGAACACCACCGCTAGCTCCGGGTGGTCCTGCCTCACCCGAACCGCCACTTCCCCGCCCCACCCGTCTCCCAGAAAGATGTCGGTGACCAGGACGTCGATCCGATCCGCCCCGTCGGCGATGCTCTCCACTTCGTCTCTCGAATTGGCCGCCAGCACCTCATAGCCGTCGGCCTCCAGGCACCGGACCAGTGTGCCCAGCATCTCGGGATCGTCGTCCACCACAAGAGCGACGGGGACTTTCGGGTTAGTTTCCATCACGATCTGCTCCTCACTCGATGTCACCACTTCCCACGAGCTATACCCGGGGATTTGCCGCTTCCCCTCTCCAGTCCACGTCCCGGGGCCGGTCCGTTCAAACCAACTCAAATGCCCCAACCGGCGTCCGCTCCGCAACATGTGGTTCCGAATGCCTGAGTATCAACATCGAGTAGTCACCGGCATTCCTCCTTGTCCAACTGGCCCGGGAACTGACCCCCGCCCTCCAACGGGAGGCTCTCGCGGCCGGAGCTTCTATTCGAGAGGATCGGATAAGCCCAGACTCCGCTTTCCCTTACCCTCCCCAGCCTTTCTACATCCCGACGTTCTTCTCGGGGGCTGCCTGGGCTGGCACGGGCAGTCTACTCTCACCGGAGCCATGAACGTGGCATCCAAACTCTCGATCTTCCTGACCCTCCGGAGAACTCCCCTCTTTGGGGGTGGACAAGAATGAGACGGTAGGTGGTACTGCGCGTGGGGCGGGTCATTCGTACGTTCAGGGTCCGTTGTCCTGACAAGATCATAGAAGGAAGCATCCATGGGCCTGCTCTTTACACCCTATCAGATCGGATCACTGCAGACGTCCAATCCAGATCCGGACGGGCGTCCACTTCCTCCGCTTACGAACCTCTATGAGGATCTGGCCCGAGGCGGCGTGGGACTGATCATCACTGGTCACATGTACGTGCACCCATCTGGAAAAGCCCATGATGAGATGACGGGAGTGTACTCCGACGATCTGATCCCCGATCTGGCGGAGCTTGCTCGGACCGTTCATGGCCTGGGCGGTCGGATCGTCCCACAGATCAACCACGGCGGAATGAACTCCCAGGCAGAAGCCATTTCCGAGCCCATTTCCCCGTCGGCGATAGATCAGCCTTTCCTTGAAAAACCCGCGAGGGAAATGACGCCCCGGGAGGTCGATACGGCCATTCACGCTTTCGCAGACGCGGCTCGAAGATGCAAGGAAGCCGGATTCGATGGGGTCCAGATCCATGCCGCGCACGGATACTTGGTCAGCCAATTCCTATCCCCATTTGTGAATAAGAGGACCGATCAATGGGGAGGGACGGCCGAGAAGCGGATGCGTTTTCTGCGAGACGTGTGTTCCGCAGTGCGGGAGCAGGTGGGTGACGAGTACCCGGTGCTGATCAAGCTGGGGATGGAGGACGGCGTAGAGGGTGGGCTGTCCTCCGAGGAAGGGGCTGGGGTGGTGGCGGCCTTGGCCGGCATGGGCATCGATGCCGTCGAAATCAGCGGAGGCCTCGGGGGAGAAAACAAGAACCTGAATGTGCGAAAGGGAATCCAGACCGAAGCAAAGGAAGCTTACTTCCTGCCCTTGGCACGCGAGGCCCGGCGACGCACCGACCTTCCGATCCTCCTCGTTGGAGGGTTCCGGTCTCGCTCGGTGATGGAGACGGTACTGGCCGATGGGCTGGCTGACTATGTCTCCCTCTGTCGTCCCTTGATCTCTGAGCCCGACCTGCCGAATCAGTTCAGGCTGGGCTTGAGCGAAAAATCCCGCTGCCTGTCGGCCAATAACTGTTGGGCTAAAGAAGCGGGCGAGGGGATCAAGTGTAAATGCCCCCATGACCGGGTGGTCGATAAGCTGGAGGCTTGATTCTCAGAAACGAGATCCTGCCTGGACCTCCCGCCTCAGAGGCCTCCCGGGGGAAGGGAGCTGAGCTCCATGTCCAGGATGTCCCTGAAGGAGTCGAGAGGCAGGGCACCGTTGACAGGGAATCCGTTAATGAAGAAAGCCGGTGTGCCACGGACCCCGGCGGACTTTCCCACCCGTGTGTTCTCCTGGATCCGGCCGGGTGCGGCGTCCTCCTTGAGACACTGGGCGAACCTTTCGGCGTCCAAGCCCTCCTCCTCGGCGATCTTCGTGAAGAACGGGCCAGGCTCCTGACTGTTCCTCCACCTCTGCTGGTCCTGATAGAGCCGACGCCGCATCGGATCGAATAGGTCCTGCTCCGCGGCGCACTCGCTGGCCGTGGCGGCGGCGTCCCCGTTGGGGAAGATCCCCAGGACAAACGGCACGTAGGTCCAGCGCACTTTTCCGGTTGCCACGTATTCCTCATCCAGCACGGGGCGCGTCTGGTCCTGGAACACCCGGCAGTATCCGCACCCGAAGTCGCTGAACTCGATGATCTGGATGGGAGCGTCCACCGACCCCATCCCGTGTCCGAGCCCCTGGCCCAGGACAAGGCTCTGGAGAGAGGGCCTTCCGAAGGTCGGAGGGGACGGAAGCCAGTCCCGGGAGGGTTCGTCGTTCTCGGCCAGGAGTTGCTCGACAACCTGCCGAAAGCCGTCCACGGGAATGAGCCCTGAGACCGGGAGACCCTCGAGGATGAACGCCGGCGTCCCTTTTGTTCCGAGGGCTTTCCCCAGACGGATGTCCATTTCGACCTGTCCCTCCCGTTCTCCGCTCACCAGACACTCCGAGAACGCCTTTTCCTGGAGCCCTTCGTCCTCGGCCAGTTGGGCAAAGAAGCCGTCGGGATCCTGGGTGTCCCTCCATCCCGCCTGGTCGGCGAACAGTCGGCCCCGCATGCGACGGAAGGCTTCGAGTCCTTGGGCCGCAGCGCACTCCGCTGCTAGCGCCGCCTTGTCCCCGTTGGGGAACATCCCCAGGACGAAGGGCACGAACTTCCACTGGACGATCCCGGTCTGGATGAACTCCTTTTCGATTTCGGGGAAGATCTCCTGGTTGAAAACCCGGCAGTATCCGCACCCGAAATCGCTGACCTCGATGACCTTGATGGGCGCGTCCGGGGATCCCTGGTCATAGCCGATGAGGCCGATGTCCAAGGGAGGGCGAGCGGGGTCCTGGGCCCGGCTGGCGACCTGTTTCCCTGGGTCCGAGACGCCCGCGGGGGTCGCGGTGAAGGAAAGAGGCAAGTCGGCGGCGCGTGCTTCCTCCGGGGCTCCCCGGCCGTCACAGGCCGCAAGAACGGAAATGGTCAGCACGAGGAAGGCCAGAGTTCGGGCGGCCTCAGGGTGGTGATGTCGCCATCGATGCAAGTTTATTTGTCCTCGCATGCCAGGGAGAAAGGTTGCGAACGAATCCAGGGTATTTCCCGGGGAGGGGAACCCCTCCGGTGTCGCAGTCCAGGCTGAAATGATAGCGAAATGCTGGGGGAGCGGAAGAGTTCCTTGGTCAACGACAGCAACCGACGGGCCCTTCCTCTTGCCTCCTCTTTCCTGGACCTGATGCGCGTCCCGTTCCAATATTCCATCGACACCCTGCCGCGGCATGGCGCAGCTAATCCCGCCCCGCTTCATGAACAGGATTTCCTCCAAGGCTGAGTTTTGGAGTAGGAAGCCATCCGCCTCAGAATCCAAAGGGTTGCGAAAGATCTATTATAAGTATAGTAGTTGTGATAGACCCCCCTGCCGGGGCGATTCGACGAGGGCAAGACGATGAACGCACAAGCAGTGCCGGCTGAAGCCGGTCCCGAGAGAGTCCTCACCGCCAACGAGCGATTCAAGCAGTCTTTCGGAAGCTGGTTTTGGGGCTCAATGATCGTAGCCACGGTAACCCACTTCGCCGTGTTCCAGTTTTGGCGTCCCATGAGTTACGAGGATTTCTCGTACTCCTCCGATGAGCTGACAGCCATCGAGCTCCCTCCCGAGATCGAGATCCCACCGCCGCCTGAGGCCATTGCCCGGCCGGCGACGCCGGTTATCGCCACCGCGGACATCGACGAGGACATCACCATTGCCCCCACGACGTTCGAGGACAATCCCGTGGAGGATCTCCCCCCCCCGCCGGAGGAGGTTACGACAACTGATATCTCGGCTCCTGGGAGCTTCACTCCCTTCACGGTCAAACCCGACATCAGGAACCGGGACGAGTTGGCCCGAGCGCTGGAGCGGGAGTATCCGCCTTTGCTCCAGGATGCCGGGATTGGTGGAACGGTCGACGTCTGGTTCTTCATCGACGAGCAGGGAGCGGTCGTTCGGACCACCATCGACAAGGGCTCCGGGCATAAGGCGCTGGACGATGCCGCCCTCAAGGTGGCGGACATCATCCAGTTCACGCCGGCGTTGAACCGGGACAAGAGAGTTCCGGTTTGGATTTCCCTGGCCATCAAGTTCGAGATTCGGTAGGTAGGGGCGAAGAGGTCGAAGCTGAGTTTTTGGAACAGGACCGGGACACCTGATCAGGAACGCGCTCGCTGAAGCGCCTCCGTTAGCGCCCTAAAAGTGAAGGGCTTTTCCAGGAACAC
>JBDHMC010000294.1:0-3790 GCA_039656355.1 Gemmatimonadota bacterium
CCCCTGTTTCGCCACCAATGTAGACGGGGGGTGAGGGCTGGGAAATGGTCGGTTGGGTCCCGGGGACTCCAGGACGGTTGAACCACGTTCAGGCGAGGAGCACCCGTTCCTGCCAGCATCGGGATCCGCCCGGTACCTCTTTGGACACCTTGGTTGATAATGCACTCCCACAGGGATCGACAGGAACCTGGTGGGAGGTTCTGTTTCACCTGCGCGTCTCGTGAGTTCCCAATCCAACGCTCAGAGGGACATGATACCGCCACTCATATATCTCGACCGTTACCGAAATGAAGGTACTCGGATTTATAGTCCATTCGCCGACTATACGGAAGCCGCCGAGCGCTACCGTCCGAACTCGAGGGTCTCAACATTCGATATTCCTGCATTCGAGGTCCCGCCGGATGAATTGAACATATATTCGGCCGATCCCTACCCCTCCTTGCGAGAGTTCTACACTTCCGAAGACCGAAACCTGTTTTGCGTACACCCCCAGGTTCTGGACACCCACGGAGACGATCCCTTCCTCAGGAGGGTCATCTCGGTCGGCCAACCCGGGAAGGAGATCCAGGTATCCCCCAGCTCTTCAACGAGGACCCTCTACGTTCAGGACCACCACCCGCCCCACGCCCTGAAGCTTCACTTCCCCTTCAGGGTGTCGCGATATGGCCGGCGGATGCGGGACGAGGTCGTGGAGCAGGCCATAAACGTCTCGAGGGAGCTTCAGAAGGGGATCGGTTCCATGGACCCCAGGTTCGCCTTCTTCAGAGAAGTGTTGGGCGTGACGGTAAAAAACATCCGGCCCCAAACGCCCCGGGGAGAGAATTGGGGCTACCTGGTAAGGGAGATGACACCCTTCCCGTTCCTTGGGAAGGAGAGGACGTTGGTTCCCGGATTCTCCCTCTTTGGACGGGACTTCTTCGAACCGGGGACCCCCCCACTTCTTTTGGAGCTGCTGCAGGAGAGGGCGCCTCGGGACTATGTCCTGGAACAGATCATGTTCCCGATCATCCACCACTGGGTAAGCAGTTTCCTGAATTTTGGCCTTTTATTGGAGCCTCACGGTCAGAATGTTCTGCTTGAAATGGAACCGGACGGAGAAGTGTCACGAATCGCATATAGAGATCTCAATCTGGGAATCGATAATCGCCGCCGGCGTGATATTCATATTCCCATCGACTCTTCCAACACCTATAACCAGATGGAGGGCGGAGAGTTCAATAGTATTACCTACGACAAATTCATGGGTGGGCATTTCTTCGATCGATTGGTCGCTTCCATCGAAGAATATTACCCGGCCTTTGGCCCGGAAGATTTTCGGGAGCCGTGCCGCCAGGAGTTCGCACGAATCTTTCCCGAGCATGAGATGTACCTTCCCAGAACGGTCCATTACTTCAGTGAGACGCGAGACCGATTCGGGAAACCCCTGTATGAGGACACGGGAAAGGCACCAGACTGGAGGCCGTAGGACAATGCGCGGCCCCCCTGACAAGGCGGTGGTCCGGAAAGGGTCTGAGCCAGGCCCCGCAGAAAGACTCCTAGACGATCGAATCCCTCAAAGCCAGGAGCTTCCTTTCCTCATCTTCGCTGACACTGGGGTACTCGAGGCCCAGCCTGGCAATGGATCCTTCCACAATTTTCGCCACCGCAGCCCGAAGGTAAGGCTTGGAGTCAGCGGGGACGGAATACCAGGGGGCCCATGGTCTCGAGGTAGCATTCAGGGCCTCCTCATAGGCCCCCATGTAGTCCTCCCAGGACTGGCGTTCTGCCAGGTCCCCCTCGGAAAACTTCCAGTTCTTGTCTGGGCGATCGATCCGCCGTCTGAACCGAGCAGCCTGCTCTTCCTTCGAGACGTTCAAGAAGAACTTCAACACCAGGAAGCCGTTCCTAGCCAGATGGCCCTCGAAGTCCCGGATGGAC
Source organism: Gemmatimonadota bacterium (assembly GCA_039656355.1). GTDB lineage: Bacteria > Gemmatimonadota > Gemmatimonadetes > Longimicrobiales > Gaopeijiaceae > JABDNZ01. The sequence continues at coordinate 1,918 of JBDHMC010000294.1, forward strand.
TGGAAGCGCCCTTCCCACCGCTCCTCCAGAGGCACCTCACGCGGCAATCGCTGTCCAGCTAGGTACTCGGGGTGGACCCTGACGACCAGAACCTCTTCATAGTGGCTTGGATTGAAGACTCCAATGCGCCCCCGCTCGGGGAGCGCCGAGCTGATTCGCCAGAGGAAGTCATGGTCCAACTCCCGGCTCGAGGGTTGTTTGAAGGATGCGACCTGGCATCCCTGCGGGTTTATGCCCCGCAGGACAGCCCGAATAGTCGAGTCTTTCCCAGCTGCGTCCATCGCCTGGAAAACGAGGAGCACCCCCCAGTGGTCATCGGCGTAGAGCCTCCTCTGAAGATCATCCAACCGGGCCACCGACTCCTCCAACTGCTCCTTGAGAGCTGCTTTTTTCGGAACCCCTTCCGGCGGGGAGGTCACCGCAGTGGAAATCCGAAAAGCTCCGTCGAACGGCACTAGATATGGACTATCTACAGCATTGAACACGCTCGTGCTCTCCTAGGTACGGGTGTATCTTCGGTGCCCGCCTCCCCCTTTTCGAAGAAGAAAGGCAGTGTTGAAAGATCCCCACCGATCCCGGGGGCAGGAAAGAGCGTTGCCGCCCTCAACCAATCCAACCTAGGTTCCTATGTGACTCCGAGCCAAGAACCCTCAGCCGGGCTGGGCCTCTGGATACTCCTGGCCGTCCTCGTCCTCGCCGCAGCCCTCCGGGTCTGGGGCATAGGGTTCGGATTGCCCCATCTCGAGGCTCGCCCCGACGAGATGGAGGTGGTCCCCCGAGCAATCCGACTACTCTCGGGGGATCTAAACCCCCACTTCTTCAACTACCCGAGCCTCTACTTCTACCTTCTCGGAGCCGTCTTCGGGGCCTGGAGCGGGATCGCAACAGCATTGGGCTCATCCATGGAGGAATTCCTCAACCGGGCCGCCGTAGATCCCAGTCGTTTCATTCTCGTCGCCAGGTATATCACCGCCGTTGCCGGGGTGGCCACGGTACTCGTCGTATACCGAGTCGGAACCCGTCTCCACGGGCGGACCGCAGGTCTGTTGGGAGCCGGGCTTTTGGCGGTCTGCCACCTCCACGTCAGGGAATCACACTTCGCCACAACAGACGTGACGTTGTCTCTCTTCATTATCTGGACCGTCTATTTTCTTCTGGACGTTGCCGAAAAGGGTAAGCCGAGGGCTTATGTGCTGGCCGGTTTGTTCACGGGCCTGGCCATTTCCACGAAATATGTGGGCTTGGTCCTACCCGGAGCGCTCCTATTGGCTCACGCGTTTTCCCATCTCAATGGTGCGGGGCAAGCCGGATGGCGAGGAGGAGTACGAGCTGCTCTGGCGGACTACCGCCCGTGGGCCTTCGCCGGAGCAGTCCTGGCCGCTTTTGTCATCACAAGCCCCTTCGCCATCCTGGACTGGACCCTCTTCACCACCCATTTCAAGTTCCAGTTAGGCCATCTGTCCGGGGGACACGGTCTGGATTTGGGCATCGGGGGGCCTTACCACCTCCTTAACACTTTTCCGAAGGGTCTCGGCTGGCCGGCGTTCCTCGCAGGCCTGATCGGCGCGGGTTGGGCTCTTGTGCGGCATCCGAGGAAAGCCGGCGTCCTGTTGGCTTTTCCCCTCCTCTTCTACGCGAGCACGTTCACGGGTAGGACCCTGTTCCTCCGCTATATGCTTCCGGTCCTTCCTTTCCTTTGCGTTACGGCCGGTTGGTGGATCGCCCATGTGAGTCGGCACAAGCCCCAAGCCTGGAAGTGGGCCATTTTCGGTGGGGTTTTGCTCGCTGTGGCGCCCTTCGCCGATGTGGTAGGGACGAATCGCAGATTGGTTCGCATGGACACCAGGGTCGAAGCGGCCACCTGGCTGGAGGA
>JBDHMC010000295.1:0-3775 GCA_039656355.1 Gemmatimonadota bacterium
GTGAAGGGAAGCTCCTCCACCAGCGCCCGGGTCAGGGAATGACCCTTCTCCGTCTCACCAGGGAACCCGGTGATTACGTCGGCCCCGAGGCCCAGGATGGGAAATCGCTCCGCGATCTCCCACGTTCGCCTCCGGTACATGTCCCGGGTGTGCCACCGTCTCATCCCCCGGAGGACGGAGTCGGACCCGCTCTGCATGGGCATGTGGAGATGGTGAACCAGCCGGCCTCCCGAGGTCCCCAGGAGCTCCAGGAGGAGATCGTCTACCTCAGTGGCCTCCACACTGCCAAGGCGAAAACGAACCTGAGGCACCTTTTCCAGAAGCAGCGCTACCAGACTGGAGAGCGTGTATCCTTCCGTCCGGTCCTTTCCATAGTTTCCGATATGGATTCCGGTGAGGACCAACTCGGGGTGAGACTCAGCTTGGAGCAGCGCTTCGGCCACCACTTCTCCAGGATGGCGGGAGCGACTTTCCCCCCTAGCCAGGCGGGTCGCGCAAAAAGCACACTTGCGGTCGCACCCATCCTGGATCTTTAACCACCCTCGGGTCCCTCCCTCTCGCCGGCGAAGAAGCTCCCCTCCAACCGGCTCCGCGTCCCTGGCGTCCAGTGGAAGCCTGGACTCGAGCTGTACCAGGGGCCTCAGGGCCTCGCCTACCTCGCCGGGATGGCATCCGGCACCCTCGGCCCCCACTAACGTGGCCCTGGCCACCTCCACCGGGTCGTGCCCCTGAACGACCGCAACGACCCCGTCCATCTCACGGTAGGTCTGGGGATCCAAAGCGGAAGAACAACCGGCTACCAGCACGCCGAGGTCAGGGTTTTCCCTGCGGATCCGCCTGATGAATCTTCTTGCGTCGGCATCGGCCTGGTTTGTGACCGTACAGGTATTCACCACGCAAAACTGGGCCTCCTGGGCACCTGATGTAGTCCGGGCACCCAGGGCTTCCAGCTCCTGTCGCATTCGCTCGGTGTCGTATTGGTTGGCTTTACAGCCGAAGGTCCTGAACAGGACGCGCAACAGTTCCCCCCTAAAAGCTCCCCACCCTGAAGGTCACTGTCGCCCTCCAGAACGACTCGGAGAGAGAACTGGCCTTCCGAGTCCCCTTCTCAAGTGCCAGGTCGATGGCGCCCATCATTCCAGTCTGAGCGGGAAGAAGGTTCAATCCGAGTCCAGCTGACCACACGTTCTCTGTAGGATTCTCTCCGTCGAACGTGAAGGGCAGATCGGACTTCCTCATGCCTAGACGAATGGGGAAGTTCCGGATTCCAAGTGAGGGTCCAGCCCACTCCACTCCGCCCCCAAAACTCCAAACCGACCCTACGAGGGCCTCCGGCCCCAGGTACTCATTGGACGACTTCCAGTCCGCGAAGGAGAAGCCCACAGACAGGGCCAAGCGGGGGGTTAAGATCCCTGAAGCTCCAAACCGGTATTCCGTGGGAAGATCAAAACTCTCCGGGTCACCATCCGTGCCATCACTCGGTTTCGCCTTCAGGTCTCCGGACAAATAAATCGTGCCGCCCAGAAGGATCGCCGGGATGGGAGCCCACTGGACCCCCAGAGAGGTGGTGAGTCCGCTGTACTGCCAGTCCCCTCCAGTCCTGAAAGGAACGATCTGGAAAAGATCTTCGGAATCGATGGTCCGGAGAAAGGTACGGGTCACAGACCCCATCCGGGTCCCGACCCCCACCCCGAGTGAGAGGTCTTCTCCAACCCTCTGGGCCCACCCGACTTGAAACGTCGAGACGCCGCCTTCGGACTTGAACTCGTCGGTAACGGGTACTTGGACCCCACGAAACTCTTGAGTTGAGGCTTGGTGGACTTCCCATCTCTGGTCCAGAAAGGATCCAATGTGAAGGACGGCTGTCCCCCCCAGGGAGGGTACTGGATAAGCCGCCCCCATTTGGGGAAACCGAGTCCCCTGCGTGTTGATGGGCTGACCAGCCAGATCCCCATCCACCCAGTGGGGTTGGAGTGTGATCTGAGCCGAGGGTAGGAAGATCCTAGCTGCTGCCGCCAAGTCTGTTGGCGAGAGGGTGGGCCCCAGAAGGCCGACCCCCAAGGTCCCCAAGGCCCTGGCCCGAGCATCCAGAGGTTCCACCGGCATCCCGAGACCCTGGCTTCCGAACAGCGATTGGCCCGCCAGAGCCGAGGATACGCTAGCCAACCCGAGAAGGGTAAGGAAAAGAGCACGTTTCATCGAATCCGCAGGTCCTCTGCAAGGGTAAGGATCAGGCGGAGTTCCGGTCCGTCAGGGCTATCGGGGCCTTCGAAGGCCGCAAAATAGAGGGAAAGAGGCTCGAACAAGGAGAGGATAGCCAATGTCGGTGGCACCTCCACGTCCAAACCGGTGTTCTGAGCAATGAGACTCTCGACGTAGGATCCAATCGGAATCCCTATTTCGGCTCCGGCCCCCTCTCCGAAATCTTCAGGCGTAAGTTGGACGCCAAAAGCACCGACCAATGAGCCGCCAAGGGGTGATTTGGGCAGCCGAGAAGGATCCAGCACCGGACGCACATCCAGGAGCAGTGAATCGGTGGGCTGAAAGGCTGGCGGCGGAGCTTTGGTCGTGAGAACCAACGATGCGGCAATCAGGCTCTGTGGAGTCAGCGTCAGGGGGCACGACACCAACTGGCAGAGCTCCGGGGGACCCGTCAAAACCTCGGGGATGTTCATGGTGAAAACTGACCGCCATGCCGGCACACCGCCTACTCGGATCTCGCCCTCGGGAGCTTCCAGCTCGGGCTGGTAGATGAAAGTTCGGGCTCTGCTCCCAACCGGCAGCTCAACGATGGTATCTGTGTGAATGCTGGGCCGAGTAGAAAGGAAGTAGTTCAGGCCCGTAAGATCCAATCGGACCCCCTCCGTCACCACGTCGAACCTGACCCCTTTTTGTGACCCGAGAGTGTCGGCCCAAATAGCGACCCCGGCCGAATCGAGCTCGAATACCGCCGAATCCCCGGTGGCAGGGTCCCAGATCGCCGTTGCCAGGGGGGTCACTGGCCCGGCCCCTTCTTCCGCCCACAGCTGGCGGTCGCCGATGGAATCCACAGCGACGGTCCAGGTAGCGGAATGAAAGTCCCAATCCCGGGGGAGTGCGCCGACAGAGATGGTCACCGGACCGTCCAGAACGCTGGTGAGAGTATCAAAACGAGCGACGATCTTTCCTCCCACGAAGGTAAGGAGGGTGTCGATTCGGACAGATCCCGTGGAGTCCCGAACGGAGGCCGAGGCAGGGTACGCTTGCCAGGAATTCAAGACCCGTGCGTCAAGGCTCCCTTCGAAGGCCCGGGCCATGATGCCCTTGGGCAACTGGTAGGGCTGGCCGTACCCGCCCCAGCCCTGAAGGTCCTCCGCGAACTCGTGGAAGGGGAGGGCCACCTCCACCGTCACAGCCCCGATTGGAATCAAATCACCCTCCAGGGCGGTGGTGATCTCCTCCTGGCACCCAAAGAAGGACCAGGAGCCCAGGGCCATGAGGCCAATCAAAGCAGTCTGCTTCAACCTATTCGCCATGTGCATTAAGGAGTCTCTACGCAAGTGGGGCGAGCCGCGTTACTCGCGCCACGGGGCCAGATGGTAGGCGGGAGTTCGAAGGCATAGCCGTGCGCTACGGCGAGAACTCCCAACGAAGCAGATGGCCCCGTGCCGCAGTAACCCGGAGGGCACAGGGGGATTGCGGCGCCATACGGCGTCATGACTCCTCCCCGATGCTTCAGCATCGCATTCGTCGTCCTTCCTTGTCTGGCATCCGCAAGACCCCTGTGCGCGGCCGC
>JBDHMC010000296.1:0-5536 GCA_039656355.1 Gemmatimonadota bacterium
GGCCGGGTGCCGCCTCCATCATTATACGCCCCAACAAGGGCTGAAGAGACACAACAAGGTTCAGAGAGACCTTCGACGCTCAAGAAAACCGAGCCGTCTGCGCAACTTCCATCTTCCCCGGGATGAACGACGATTTCGGGGACGATCTTTACAAGCTCGGCACGTGCACTCCTGCTATCCCTGTTGAGCAACCCCATGAGATCCTCCAACCGATCACTCCCCTGCTCCCCCGGCAGGGGCTGGATGGTCACCCGGGCGGTCTGAGGGTCATATCGCATCCGTTCCAGGCTGACCGGAGCCCTGAGCAGGTAACGGGCCACATGCTCCAGGGTTAGATAAATGGAAAGGCGATCCAAGGATACCCGCTTGGGGGTGTTGGGTTTCGCCTCACCTGCGCTCCTACCTGCCTGGGCCCAGGAGCACGGCATTCATGAAAAGGAGCATGGTGGATTCGGTGTAGGCTCGATAGTTCGGGTCTTCGGTGAAGGCCACGAGCTGGCCCCGTCCCACCGGCTGGTGGATCAGGTATGGCTTGTTGGCCAGCTGGGGCCGTGCATCTTCCCACACCACCCCGCTCAGTACCATATCCTCCAGAGCGGCGTAGCGCCCCACGTTCGAGCCCCGGTCCAGGGTGATGGGTGAAAGAATCAGTGAGCCCTGGCTGAAGACTCCGATCTCCCCATCGGTTCCAGCGGCAAGCCAGTGCTTGGTGTCCAGAATCATCTGGAGGATGGCTCCTGATAAATACTCCGGCCCCTCATCGGCGGGCTCGATGGCCTCCAGGTAGTCGATGGGCTGTTCGGGCGTTCCGGCATTCGGCGGATCCGTTCCCTCTGGACGTCCGCCCTTGCGTTCGATGGTGGCCGCCAAGAGGCCCACGCCTTCCTGTGCTGCCCAGCGGGTGGACCGACCCAGGGTGATCATCGTCCCCCCGTCCCGCATCCACTGCCGAAGGCGGTCTCTCAGCCCTCCATTCACGACTCCGCCGTAATTCCCGCTTGGGAAGATGATGACGTCGTAGTCTGCCAGGACGACTCTCCCCAGGCTGTTGGCCCGCACCACGGTGGTGCGCTGGGCATAACGCTGTTCCAGAACGTACCGGGCCCATCCCACCGATTGGCTCGAGCCGGGCTGATCGTAGACCAGCATGACCCTGGGCTCCCTCAACGTGCGGCCACTCTCGCTCCCCAGAGACGTACCTTCCCGGACGTAGGAATCGTCCATCGCCACCACTTCTGCCCCGGCTCCCCCGGCGATTCGCCCCAGCGTCTCCGGCAGGTCGGATCCGTTCTCCGCCACCCGGACGATGGCGGTGCCCACACCGTACTCGCGGCCCTCCAGGACGAACTCGCCCCCTGCAGTGTGCACGCGGATGCCCTCCCGAAGGGCCTCTGCCACGGCGGCAGCGGTGTTGGTACCCCAGGGAAGGAGATACCCCACCCTGGCAGTGGGAAGCGTGTTGCTGGAATTCGGGGCCTCGGTGGCAACGGCGGCCCCCAGAGCACCGGTAGCCCGGGATGCCTCGAGTACCTCCACGTCCCAGAGGAGTGATTGGCTCCAGGCGGTCACATCGTAGATTTCGGAGGGCTGACGGTTGGCCCGAAGCTCATCCTGGCGCCGGAGGAAGTCCTCGTCCATGGGCACGTCCTTTTCCAGGAGCATGCGGGCCATGCGGGAGGCTGGCTGATTCAGCGGTACTATGAAGGCGGCTTCAGGGGAGATCGTCCGATCTCCCACCCGCACTGCCTCCGATGCCTCGAAGACCTCCACGCCATTGAGAACCAGCTTTCGAGCCAGCCGCTCCACCATCCCCGGATCGCTGCCCGTAAGGACGAACTCGGCTGGCCCACGGTCGCTTCCCCGGATCCCGTCCCTACGGAACTCCAGATAATCCCGGAGAATTCGGTCCCTGTTCCTCGCTGCGGTGACCATGGTCTGGATGGCGGCGGTGAAGTGGTGGGTCACCCCGTCACCGTACGTCATGAGGTCGCCGTCGGACCGGCGTAATACCAGGGCTCTAGGGGAGGCCTGCTCGAAGGTCATGCCCATGGCGCCGTGGGTCATGGGCCACATGTCCACGTACCCGGGATAGAAGAGGTCGTAGGTGTCCCGGTTGAAGTAGGCGAAGCCGCGATCGTCGAAGGCCGAGGCGATGTCGGCGCCGAAGAGGTCCATCTGTTGGATCTGGAGCTCCCCGAACAGGGGATTGGACGGAGGGGCCGTCGGGGGAAAGAAGTAGGTGGAGTTCCCACCCATTTCGTGGAGGTCAGCCACGATCTGCGGCCTCCATTCCCGAAAAACCCGGACCTTCCCCTGGGTCTCCAATTGGCTCTGGGCGAAGTAGTCCCTGTTGAGGTCGAAGAGGTAGTGGTTGGCTCGGCCCCCTGGCCACGGTTCGTCGTGCTCTGCTGACCAGGTGTCGGGATCCGGCCACCTGGATTGGGCTATCCTGTTCTGGTATACGAAGCGGGCCCTTCCGTCCGGGTTCTCTATGGGATCGATGAGGACCAGGCTTTCCCTGAATACCAGATCCACATCCGAATCCCCCTGGGCTGCCAGGAGGTGATAGGCTTCGGCCATGGCTGCCCCGCCTCCGGTGGCCTCGTTCCCGTGAATCCCGTGCCCGATGAGGGTCACCACGGGGAGGCGAGAGAGGAGCGCCTCGGCGTCCGCGTCGGAAAGACCCCGTGGGTCGTTCAGGAGTCGGAGGTCTTCCTTGACAGCATCCAGGTTCGCTATTCGCTCGGCGGTCCCGATGACCATCACCACCAGGGGGCGCCCTTCCCAACTCTCAGCGTAGCGGATGAGCCGAGTCCGGTCGGGGGCGGCGGCATGGAGTGCTTCCATGTAGCGGATGATCCCTCCGGGTGGTGTGATCTCCTCTCGGAAGTCGTGGCCCACCACCTGCTCCAGGGTCGGGATGGCTGAATCGTAGATCGTCCCGGGAGCCAACTCCTGTGCGGAGCCCGGAAGCTGGAAAAGGATGGCGAAAGCGAGTGGCCAGATCATTGGAACTCCTTGCCGGTTGGCTGCCTGGGCCAGGCCCAGTGCACAAAGGCTTCGAGCGCTTCAAGCTGGGATTGTACGAGGGAAGGATCACCAATCCAAGGGCCGACGGAACGGTGACGTGGCCGCACCCCTCTTTCCGGTCAGGCTCCTCTGGTAGAAACTGGATGGGTAGTAGGACTAAGGATAAAGGATAAGTCATTCAATTTACGCTTGTATTGTAGCAGCCAGTGTTTTGAATGTGGAATGTACAATTTGAGCCTTCACGGAGAGCCGAAATAGGGCGTCGTGTGGGCACCAGAAGGGCCCACCAACACTGGAATTCATCCATACCTCCGTCTGATCGACGAGAAGTGCATTCACTGGTTCATGTGTTCACAACCGCACTGAGAATCTGCATAAGGCACGGGCCGGGCCGGGATCGACACTCCTTTTGTTTTGGGGGCTGGTCAGAAGCCCGGATTCTGCCTCAGATCGGGGCCCCCCTCGCCCTTCACCCATCTGTCGTACCAGGCCAGATAGCGCTCGTAGCGGTCCTTCTGGTAAGAGGGCACGCGAAGGCCGTGCCCCTGGCCGGGGTAGACCACCAGTTGAGTCGGGATGCCTATGCGGCGCAGGGCCTGGTAGAGCTGCTCGCTGTTCAGGATGGGGACGTTCCAATCCTTCTCTCCGCCCATGAGAAGGGTAGGTGTGGTGATGCGGTCGACGTAGTTGAAGGGGCTGATGCGCTCCCAGGTCTCCCGGTTGTTCCCCTCCCAGGGCAAGCCGACGCCTTTGAACCGGGTTGTCTTAGTGATGACGTAATTCGTGAGGATTCCCCCATAGGACCACCCTCCCACTCCCAAGCGGTCGGGGTCTGCCCACCCCTGGGCGATGGCATAGTCCACACCGGCCATGACGTCCTGGAAGTCCTTGTTCCCCCAGTCGGCGAAGATGGCCTGGGAGAACACCTGACCGTACCCCGATGAGCCCCGGGGGTTGGTGCGTACGACGAGGTACCCGGCCCCTGCGAAGAGTTGGGATTCGAACTGGAAGGAGTGATCGTACTGGGATACAGGGCCCCCGTGGATGCGCAGGAGTGTTGGGTAGCGCTGACCCTCCACAAAATCCGGCGGGAATGTGATGAATCCTTCGATCTCGGTGCCGTCAGCGCTCTGGAACTGGACGTTCCTGCTTTCTCCCAACGTCACCTCGGCCAGGAATTCGTCGTTGTGGTTGGTAACCTGCTGGAGCTCCCAGGAGTTCCCGGATCCGCCGGTCAGGAGGAATATCTCCCCGGGGTGGTCCAGGGTGCTCACCCGAGTGGCAAAGGTCCCTCCTGCCCAATGAGATCCTGATGGTGAGAGAGCTCCGGAGAGGGGGCGTTGGAGGTCCGATCCGTCGGGACGGATGCGGGCAATGTGGTTTTCGGCGGAGTCCTCCAGACCGAACCAGATCCACTCCCCGTCGACGGAGAAGCCGGGTGTTCCGGGATTTCGGTCTAGCTCCCGTGTGAGGATACGCAGGTTCGTCCCCTCAACATCGATGATGGCCAGATGTCCCGTGGCGTACCACATGGTGGCTTCCAGATCCACTTGAGTAACATGGGCGATACGGCGACCGTCGGGACTCCAGGCGGGGGAGGAATCGGTCCCCGGATTTGACGTGACTCTGGTGGGAGCATCAGTGGGCTCTTCCAGATAAGCATCGACAATCCAGATATCGGTGTTGTTGTTTCCGTCGGGCTCGTCGGTCCGGTTGCTCACGAAGGCGATGTGAGTCCCGTCGGGACTCCACCGTCCCTGGTTCTCGTCCCAGCGCCCGATGGTGAGCTGTCTCAGGTCCTTGGTCTCCACGTCGAAGACATACAGGTGGGTGTGCCGGTCCCCGGTTAGATAACCGGCGTAATCCCGTTTGAACTGGAGCCGGTCGATCACCCAAGGATCCTCGGGGGCATTGTCTTTCTTGTCTTCGACCTCCTCTTCCGGATCCAGGATGGAAAGGAGAAGACGGGTTCCGTCGGGACTCCATGCGTAGCCGCTCACACCCTGGTCCACCTCAGTGAGTGCCAAGGCCTCCCCACCCCGACGATCCAGAGCCCACACCTGGGTTTTCTCATCGTTTCGGGCGGCAGTGAAGGTCAAGTAGCGACCATCCGGGCTCCACTCAGGTGAAGAGGAGGAGGAACCGGCGGTGGTCATGGGGAGGGGTTCACCGCCGTCGGCGGAAACCATCCATACCCGCGTATAGGAACGTTCCTCCTCGAGACTCGTGGTTGTGACGGTGTAGGCGATCCATCTCCCATCGGGGCTCACCTTTGGGGCGCCCACATTGTGGAGGGAGAAGAGGTCGTCTACGGCGACGGGGCGCCGTTCCTGCCCGAGGAGGGGCCCTGCGAGGAGGAAATGGATGATCAGGGCAGCGAGGGTTGCGTTCTGAATGTTCACGCGGTTCATGGAGTCCTCCTTCTTATAAATCTCTTTTGGAGCTGTGGATATACTGTATCAACTCCTTCAGCAGATGTGAATCTCCCCCGATTCTGGGTAAGACA
>JBDHMC010000297.1:0-3774 GCA_039656355.1 Gemmatimonadota bacterium
GCTCCAGAGCGCACCCTCCAGTACTTCGGCCACAGCCATGGGCACATTCCGCATTCAGACCGGGACCCTGGAGCACAGCATAAAGGTTGGGGGAGAGCTCACACAGGGGACCTTTCTCGATCGACGCCTACGAAACGGGGGCATGACCTGGCTGTGGCCGAAGTACTGGAGGGTGCGCTCTGGAGCGTAAGAGGCGCGTTCCCATAGGCAGTAAAGGGCGGAGTAAGAGAGTACGTGGACAACCCGGGAACGTCCTGCCCGCCATACGGATCGAACCGCTCGTCCCGGGAGAAGTGGTTGACCCTCCCCTCCAGTACGGCCCAACTCCCCAGAATCTCCCGTGCGGACCCATTCAGGAACCAGGTCGGGGATTGGTACCGGTGGGTGGCGCCCTCCGCTTCGAACCCCGTTAGCTCGTGATTGTCGGCTTGGTTGTTGGTGTAACCTCCGGAAACCTCCAGGGAGTGGGTCAAGCCGGGGTTCCAGGTCAGCTTCCCGAAAACCTTCTGTTCGGTCCCCTCCTGGAAGATGGGAGCGTACTTTCCTTCAACCCCCCTGAGGTGGTTCAGGGCCTGCCGATCCTGGGTCACGTATTTTCCCGAAACAAAATAGAAGAGTTGGTTTCTGATAATGGGACCCCGTGCCTCCCCCTCCACGTCCAGCCGCCCTACCACCTCCGTGCCGATCTCGGTCCCAACCAGGTTGCTCCCTGTGAGGGCGTCATGTTCCATGGTGGATCGGATACTACCCTCGAAATCGTTTCCCCCAGATTTCGTGGTCACGTCCACCAGTCCACCTTGGAAGCCCCCATACTCTGCGCCGGCGCCCAGGCCTTTGACCTCAATCCGGTCGATCCAATAGATACTGGGTTGGAGGAGATCCCCTCCAAGACCGGGGTGGTTCGCCGATAACCCGTCGATTCGGTAGCTGTTTGCTTGGAAGCTCGCTCCGCCCCAGATGTGGCCGGGACGGGCCCCTGGCGTAAGGGCTACCAGGTCTCTGGCATCGTAGGTCATGGGGAGAAGACGAATGGCTGCGGACTCCACCGTGGTAGAGAATTCCGTGTTTTCCCGCTCGATCCGGACCCGGTCAGTTCGGATGGTGAGACCCTCGAGCTCGATGGGTGCTACCTCCAAAAGGACTTCCAGAGCCTGGGAAGCGCCCGGAGTCATTCGAACGTCCTCCTCCATGTGTGTGTGGAACCCCAGAGCTTGGACCCTTACCTGGAAGGTCCCCCCTGGTATGCCCCCAACTCGGGCGATCCCTTGCAGGTCCGTGTCACCCCATTGAAAAACCTCCTCCTGGAAAAGGACCTCGACCCTGGCATTGGGCACCGGGCCGGCGGGGCCGTTGACCCGAACGAAGAGGATGCCAGTTTGAGCCGACAAGGAGGAGGCGCCCAGGATTAGGAGGAATCCCAGAACGGATAAGATTCGGGCCGCATGGGCCAAGAATGGCATATTCTTCATAACCAGGGAAAATAGTGGCCGACGGGTCCGGCGGCGAGAGTGAGGATCAAAACCCGGGACCCAGGTATTCTCTTCGAAACTGGTGGTGATTCCTCGCCTCCTCCGGGGAGCCTATCCCATGGGTGGTCCCAGCCACCATCCAGATGATCTGGTCTGCCAACTCCATCAAGGGCCGAACGTCGTGACCCGTCACCACCACGGCACATCCCTCATCCGCCATCGTCCGAATCACTCCGGAAATGAGATCCTGGTCCTTGGGAGCTAGGCCGGCCAACGGCTCATCGGCCAGGAGACATGAGGGGTTCCGGGTCCAGGCCAAAGCCAGGTCGGCCTTGCGCTCCTCCCCCCCCGACATCGCCCAGACCTTTTTTTCCATCAGCGCTTCCACGCCCAGACTGGGAGGGACGTGGTCTCTGATCTGTGCCGGGAAACGCCCCCTGAGCACCGACAGATGCCACCCGAGGGTCTGGCGCCGGGAAAGGAGGCCAAGATCCGGAAGATAGAACAAGCCCAAGTTGGCCAGCCGGTGGAGGTGGGGGGTCAGGAAAGGCCTGGACCCGAACATCACTGCACCGAAGTCCCGCCTCACCAAACCTAGGGCCGCCCTGAAAAGGGTGGTCTTCCCAGACCCGTTCCGGCCCATCACGGCGGTGATCTGACCCGGGCTCGCCCAGACGCTGGCGGATTTCAGGACCGCGTTACCGTGGAAAGAAACCCCGATGGATTCGGCAACGAAGAGGGGGTCCATTGGGGCTCAGGCCCCGAGATCGAGAAAGCGGCCGGCTACCGCCGCCGTTATTTCCAGAACGCCCGACACCAGGAGGGAAAGGCTCACGACCACCCTTCGCCCAACACCCAAATTCCCCAGGAGCAGACGCTCCCGGGCCACGGTGAGGTCAACTACTGCGGTGGCAGCGGCACCGAGCATGAGAAAGAGGGACGCAGGGAGGAGGATGGACGGAGACCCGCTGGACATCCCGACGACCCCACGCAATACGAACCAGGCCAAAGCCGTCGTCCGGGCCGTCGCCCAAAACACGGGTGCAGGAGGAAGACGAATCATCCCCCTACCTACACGGAAAGGCTGAATCCGACAAGCCAACGCTCCAATTCTGAACAGCTCACAACACTCAACCCTTTTTCCTCCACCTACTCCTCTCTACATTCTAGATATGTTCCTCTCTAAAGGATTTGGTGGCGTATGGATGCAGACACCCTCCCTGTAATCATCCAGGGGGGCATGGGGATTGGAATCTCCGGCTGGCCGTTAGCCAGGGCCGTAGCGCAGCAGGGTCAGTTGGGTGTGGTGTCCGGGACGGCGCTGGACAACCTCTTTATCCGGCGCCTGCAGGATGGCGATATCGGCGGACACCTCCGCCGGGCCATGGAGGCTTTTCCGTCCCCGGCTGTTGCATCCGAAACCCTGCGACGGTTTTTCAACCCGGAGGGGCGGACCGAGGGCGAGCCGTATGCCGTACCTCCCATGTATCGGCAAGTGGTGGATTCCTTCCGAAACCAGGTCACCATCGTAGCCAACTTCGTGGAAGTCTGGCTGGCCAAGGAGGGACACGACGGGGCCATCGGAATCAACTTCCTCTCCAAGATCCAAATGCCGACCCTCCCGTCCCTTTATGGCGCCATGCTCGCCGGGGTGGATTACGTTCTCGTCGGTGCCGGAATCCCCCGGGAGATCCCGGGGGCGCTTGACTCCCTGGCGAACCACGAACCCTCTTCCATCCGTTTCGACGTCCATGACGTTGGTGCGGAAAAAGAGGAGCGACTCCACTTCGATCCTCGGGAGTTCCTCGGAGGACTCCTCCCTCAACTGAAACGTCCCAAGTTTCTCCCCATCGTCGCATCGAACTCCCTCGCCACCATGCTGGCGAAGAAGGCCAACGGCAGAGTAGATGGGTTCATCGTGGAAGGCCCCAATGCCGGGGGTCATAACGCCCCCCCTAGGGGCGAAAAGCGGCTCAATGAGCGGGGCGAGCCCCTCTACGGTGAGAGGGATACCGTGGACCTGAAAAAACTCGGTAAGCTAGGGTTGCCTTTTTGGGTGGCAGGAGGTACGGGGCACCCAGGGCAGATCGAGGAGGCCCAAAAAGAAGGTGGGGTTGGTATCCAGGTAGGGCCACTCTTCGCTTACTGCCGGGAATCGGGCCTCCTGGAAGGCCTAAAAAGGACCGTCCTGGAGATGTGCCAGGTGGGCGAGGTGGATGTGAGGACGGCTGACCGGGCTTCTCCCACCGGCTTCCCCTTCAAAACGGTGGAAGTTCAAACTAGCCTGAGCTGTCCTGAGACGTAC
>JBDHMC010000298.1:0-3774 GCA_039656355.1 Gemmatimonadota bacterium
TTGTCCAGTGCAAAAACTTGTTGGGGAGCGACGACGCGGAGGAGGCTTGCGCCGTCGCCTGTACCGCCTGTGCCCGCTGTGTTCAGGATGGGGCACCGGGCCTAATTGAAATCATCAATGGCCTGGCCGTTATCGACTATGACAGAGTCGTGACGGCCAACCCTGAAGCCACTGCCCGTTGCCCCACTGGGGCCATCGTTTGGGTGGAGGGGGTCCAGTTTGCCCCCATACGCGAACTCGCAGGGAGTGAAGCAGGATGACCAACCCGAAGAGCAACGAGGGACAGAAGTCCTTTAAATACCCGGGAACCCCCGAGGCCATGGACGGCAGCGAGGCCGTCGTCTGGTGTGAGACCAATGCCAGTGAAGCGGCCGGCGCCTATCCCATTACGCCCTCGACGCAGATGGGTGAGGGGTGGGCCCTGGCCATGGCGGCAGGCTACACCAATGCCAACGGGCGAAGGCTCCTCTTCTTTGAGCCTGAGGGTGAACATGCCGCCGCCGCAGTGACGGCTGGAATGAGCATGGTGGGCCTCCGGGCCACGAATTTCTCCAGTGGCCAGGGCATCGCGTACATGCATGAGTCTTTGTATGCGGCTACCGGGAAGCGCCTGACCTATGTGCTGAACGTGGCGGCCAGGGCCATGACGAAACAGGGCCTGAACATCCATGCCGGGCATGACGACTACCATTGCGTTGACGACACCGGTTTCTTCCAGCTCTTCGGGAAAAACGTCCAGGAAACGGCTGATCTGAACCTCATCGCCCACCGGACGGCAGAGCTTTCCCTGAACCCGGGCATCGTTGCACAGGACGGGTTTTTGACCAGCCACGTCATCGAGTCCATCCGGCTGCCGGAGCGGGCTCTCATCAAGGAGTTCCTCGGGGACCCTGCGGACATCATCGAGGCTCCAACGCCGGCCCAGAAGTTGGTCTTCGGTGAGAAGCGACGCCGGATTCCCGAGATCTACGACCTGGACTATCCGGCCATGATCGGAGTGGTCCAGAACCAGGATTCCTATGCCCAGGGTGTGGCTGCCCAGCGGCCGTTTTACTTCGACCATGTGGCTGGCCTCACGGACCAGGTCATGGAGGAGTACTTCCAGCTCACGGGTCGCAGGTACGCTCGGGCCACTGGGTATCTCATGGACGACGCCGAGTACGTCCTGCTTGGACAGGGCTCGGTGGTTTCCAACTGCGAAGCCGTAGCAGACCACCTCCGGACTCAGGGCCTGAAGGTGGGTGTGGTGAACCTCACCATGTTCCGGCCTTTCCCCACCGACCTTCTCACGCAGCTCCTCAAGGGGAAAAAGGGTGTCACGGTCCTGGAGCGTTTGGACCAGCCCCTGGCCGTGGATGCGCCTCTTCTGAGGGAGATCCGGGCCGCTCTCGGCAAGGGCGTGGAGAACTTCCGGGCTTCCGAGACGGCTACTCCGTATCCGGGCGTTGCGGAGGTCCGTCCCGACGAGGTCCCCGACTTCTACTCGGGATCCTTCGGAATGGGAAGCCGGGACCTCCAACCCGGGGACCTTATCGCCGCTGTGAACAACATGCTCCCCGACGGGAAGAAGCAGCGGTTGTTCTATCTGGGACTGGATTTCGTACGGAAGGGCACCCAGTACCCCAAACTCCAACTCTGGCAGGAAGAGCTCCTGGAAGCCTACCCACATTTGGGCGATCTGACTCTGGATTCCACCGGTGTCCTGGACCTTATGCCGAAGGGTGCCATCTCCATCCGGATCCACTCCATCGGTGGCTGGGGCGCCATCACGACGGGTAAGAATCTGGCCATGACGGCTTTTGAGCTGGCTGGCCTGGAGATCCAAGCCAATCCGAAGTACGGCTCGGAGAAGAAGGGGCAGCCCACAAGCTTCTATGCCACGCTGGCCCATGGGAAAATCCAGACTAACGGGGAACTCCAATTCGTTGATGTGGTTCTCTCCCCGGACCCCAACGTCTACAAGAGTACCGATCCCCTGGCTGGGATGAAGGATGGCGGGACCCTCGTCATCCAGAGTGAGATGGCGCCGGAGGAACTCTGGGACTCCTTCCCAGCGGAAGGACAGGAAACAATCCGTCGAAAGAACATCAAGGTCTACGGGGTGGACGGATTCAAAATCGCTGCCGAAGAGGCCGGAAACCCGGATCTTCGCTATCGGATGCAGGGTGCGGCATTCATGGGCGCTTTCTTCAAAGCCTCCCGCCTCATGGAACAGGAGAGCCTTACCGAGGAGACGCTCTTCGAGGGGATTCTGGACCAGATGAACAAGAAGTTCGGGAAGCTCGGCCAGGCGGTGGTGGAGGATAACGTTCGGGTCATCCGCCGTGGTTACGACGAGCTCTTCGCGGTTCCCGTTAGCGCCGATATGAAGGAAACCGTTGGCGCCGAGGGTGGCGTTGGTGCCATCCCTTCCCTCCTGAACGCCGAGAACCAGGAGTGGGGCATCGGGAACCAGGGTCGGTTCTGGGAACAGGTTTGCTCCTTCTGCGCCTCCACGGGCGAGGACGGCATCGCCGACCCCTTTGCGGCAATCAGCGCCATCCCGGCTTCGACCAGTGTGGTCCGGGACATGACGAACATTCGCTTCGAGGTTCCGGACTTCGTCGCAGAGAAGTGTACGGGGTGTAGCCAGTGCTGGGTCCAGTGTCCCGATGCGGCCATTCCCGGGGTGGTGAATACGACGGAGCAGGTGTTGGATGCGGCCATCCTCACGGCGATGAACGGGAACACTCTCGACCAGTTCATGTCCATCTCGAAGAACGTGGCCAAGGAAGCCCACAAGCTTCTGAAGGGGGTGCCCTTCCACAACTTCGCCGACATTCTTTCCCAGGCCTACAAGAACATCCTGGATAAGTTGGGCTGGGACGCCGAGCGTAGAGCTGAGGTGGACAAGCAGTTTGCCGCGGTCTATTCGGTGGTGGCCGACTTCCCCTTGGCCAAAACCACGCCGTTCTTCGATCTCCCCGAGAATGAAGAAAAGGGAACCGGTGGTCTTCTCTCCATCACGGTGAACCCGGAAGCTTGCAAGGGTTGCAACATCTGCGTGGAAGTATGCCCCGAGCAGGCTCTCGTCACCATCAAGCAGGACGAGGATGTCGTCGACAAGCTCAGGCGGAATTGGGGGATGTGGGAGCGGCTACCGGACACCGACGATCGCTACGTCAACATCTCCGATCTCGAGCATGGAATTGGGGTCCTCCCCACCCTTCTTCTGAAGAAGGGGAATTACCAGACCATGGCGGGCGGCGACGGGGCCTGCATGGGATGCGGTGAGAAGACGGCCGTCCATCTTCTCATTTCCACCATCGAAGGGCTCATGCAACCTCGGGTGGAAACGCTGGTGAAGAAGTTGGACAACCTCATCAACGAGCTGGACCAGAAGATTCGAACCCTTCTTTCTGCGGACGCGGATCTGGATCTGGACAACGTTGTGGAGGAGGGTCATGCCGACCTGGCCATCGACCCGGAGAAGGAAGTCCTGATCCAGCGGTATCATAAATCAATGAAGGAGCTGAAGGAGCTCCGCTGGCGGTACACCGAAGGACCCGGTGGTCGCGGCCGTGCCCACATGGCCATGACCAACAGCACCGGCTGCTCGTCGGTCTGGGGAAGCACCTACCCGTACAACCCCTATCCCTTCCCCTGGGTCAACCACCTCTTCCAGGACGCACCCTCAATCGCCATCGGCGTTTTCGAGGGGCACATGAGGAAGATGGGCGACAACTTCATGGCCGTCCGTAAAGCGGAGCTCCTCGTTAATGACGAATACGACGA
>JBDHMC010000299.1:0-3759 GCA_039656355.1 Gemmatimonadota bacterium
ACCGACTGATGTCCTGATTTGGAAAAGGCCCACCCCTTAAGGGAGGGCCTTTCTTTTTTCTCCACTTTCGGGCTTTCGGGTCAGACTCTCACAACGTGGCGCTAAAGGAGAAGATGTAGATCGCGTTTAGGGCTCCCTCGCCGATGAGGACTCCCAGCAGACATTTCCAGAGAGGGATTTTCAGGGTGCTGGCCACATAGATGATGAGGTCGGTGGGTACCACCGGGAAAAAGCTCCAACCGACAATGAGGGGCAGTTCCTTGCTGTCCAGCATCGTCCGCACCTTCTTCGTCCGCTCCTGGTACTTGGTCTCGAAGACATCTCTCAGGCCCAGAAAGCTGGCGAAATGATAGACGATGGTGGAGGAGGTCACGATCCCCACCAGGTTCAGGAGGTAGGCCAGAGTGGGATCGAACAGGAGAACGCCAGCGATTGCGAAGGGGGTGGACGGAATGAAAGCCAGGCCTAGACCGGAGAGGAGTAGGAGGTAGAACGGGATGATGAGGAACCGGTTGTCGTGGACCACTCCCCTCATCCAGTCCACGTCGATCCGGTCCTGGTTCGTCAGGTATAGGGTGAGAACCACCGACACCACCAGGAGCCAGACGATAAAGGTCTTCTTTTTGAACTGGGGGGTCTGTTCAGCCATTCCTTCCCCTTCGGGTTGGCGAAACCTCCTCCATGCATCAGCTTCTTTCAGGTAGGGCCGTACCTCTGACGCTCACAATCTGGTGGAAGGGGAAGGGGTAGAGGAACCCCCTTTTGGTCGCTATCCGATCCGAGGGTGGAGAAAGTAATTCATGCTGAAGGTCGCTCTTACAGGGAACGTGGGTTCGGGGAAGTCAACCGTAACCCGGATCTGGGCCGATGCGGGAATCCCCATCATTCGAGCCGATGACTTGGCCCGGGAAGTGGTGGTACCTGGATCTGACGGACTCGCTCGGGTCGTCGAAGAGTTCGGGGCTGATGTTCTGCAACCTGATGGCTCTCTCGACCGGACAGTGCTCCGCCAACGGGTTTTTCGGGATTCCGGGGATCGCGCCCGCCTCGAGGGAGTTCTACACCCCCTCATCCAGGCCCTTCGTGACGATTGGATATCTCGCCAAGAAACGTCTGGGACATCTCTGGTCGTGGCAGAGATCCCCCTCCTCTTTGAGACAGGGCTGGAGAAGGACTTTGAAGCCGTCGTGTTGGTGGTGGTGCCGCCTAAGGAGCGGCTCAGGCGCCTGATGGCGGATCGGGGAGGGGACGAGGAGGAGTGGTCTCGGGTCATGGCGGCTCAGAGCCCCACCGAAGAGAAACTGATTCTGGCCGACTACGTTCTGGAAAATGGAGGATCCCGGGAAGACCTGGAAATCCGAAGTCTCGCTCTTCTGGACCTTCTCCGGGCGCGGGCTCGGAGGCGGGAGGACCAGTGACAACAGATCCGCGTGCCACTATCAGGCTGGATCTCCATAACCACACCAGGGGCTCATGGGACTGCCTGTCTGACCCCGAGACCCTCCTCCGCCGCGCCCAGGCCCGGGGTATTCACCGCATCGCCATCACCGACCACAACCATTTGGAGGTGGCCCTGGCCATGCACGAGAAATACCCGGAGCAGATCATTCCGGGGGAAGAGTTGAAAACCCGCGAGGGCATCGACCTCATCGGTCTTTTCATTCAAAACGAAATCCCCAAGGGGACCGGGGCCCAAGATGCTTGCCAGCTCATCCGAGAGGAGGGCGGCATCGTTTATCTTCCCCATCCATATGCACCGGGGAAGGGGGGCGGTGGCCGCCACGCAGAGGCGTTGGCCCCTTTTGTAGACGTGGTTGAAGTGTTCAATGCACGGCTCCATCCCAGACGGTGGAATGAGCCTGCCGAGGAATTGGCCCGGTCCCATGGCAAGCTCAGGGGAGCTGGCTCTGATGCTCATACCCTGAGGGAGGCCGGAGGGGCTTGGGTGGAGGTTCCCGCTCATGAAAACCGGCCAGCGGCTTTACTCGAGGCTCTTGCCCTGGGCAGGGTGCATGGCGAGACGGCACCGTTGTGGGTCCACCTGGCCTCAACCTGGGCCAAAGTAAGAAAATCCCTCCCAGGACTTGACTGAATGCTGCTTGACGACAGGAAATCCATGCCTCTAAGCTTCCTTTTCATATGAGCTATAGAACTCCCGAATCCAGACGCGGCCCCGTTGAAGAGGTTCTCGAAACCCTCAACGAAGCCGAGCGGGTCCTCCTTACCACCCACATCAATGCGGACGGGGATGGGGCTGGGAGTGAGGTTGCCCTGGCAAGTTGGCTTCGGGCTCGTGGGAAAGAGTGTTGGATCCTCAACCCGACCCCTTACCCGGACTCCCTCAGGTTTCTCCTACCCGAAAAGGAATGGACTCTGGATTCGGGGAGTTCGGAGGCCAGAGAACTGGCGAGAAAGGCGGACCTCGCGGTGATCCTGGATACGGGGGAAGTACCCCGGATCGGATCCGTGATCGATTTGGTTCAGAATCTTCCGATGGTCGTCATCGACCACCACCCTCCAGGTCCGGATTCCATTCCTGGACTGTCTTTCAGGGCCCCAGAGGCCTGTGCAACCGGCGAGTTGGTTTTCGACATTTTGATGAAGGCCGGGGGCCCCTGGCCACCGGAGGCGATCCGGGGCCTGTATGTGGCACTTTTGGCCGATACCGGTTCTTTCCGGTTCAGCAATACGTCGCCAGGGACCCATCGGATCGTCGCATTCCTCATGGACCATGGGGCTGACCCGGAGGAATTACATCGTCTGGTGTATGGAAACGTTTCTCTCAGGAAGCTCCGTCTTCTCCATGCCGCCCTGGGGGAGTTGGAGCTCGATTCTGAGGGTGACTTGGCTTGGATCACAGTTCCTCCCGATTCTTTTGCGGAATTGGGAGCTACCTCCGATGATATCGAGGGCCTGGTGGATTACCCGAGGGATATCATCGGCGTGGAGGTCGGATTGTTGTTCCGGGAGACGGCTCGAGGGGCCACCAAGGTCTCCTTCCGCTCCAACGGTGACACCGATGTCAATGCTCTGGCGAGATTGTTCGGTGGTGGAGGACACGTAAGAGCTTCTGGGGCCCTTGTGGAACGGCCCCTCGCCGAAGTACGTCCGGAGGTTCTAGAAGCAGTTCGAGATGCGGTCCGAGGAAGGAAGATGGATGCAGGAGAGTAGAAAAGCTGTTGGAAGGCCTTTTCCCGAATCCCCGGTTCCGGAAGCCATGGGTCGTCTCCTTACCCTGTTGGAGAAGCGGGTGGGCGCCGATGCCATGGACCGAGTGTGGGTCTTTCCTCCCCTCGTAAGGGGACGAAAGGAATGGGGTTTGGTTGCCGTGAGTTGCCTGACCGAGGATCCGTCCCAAAGGACCCTTGTCACCGGCCGGTACACGGCGGAAATGACGGGGAAAGGCGTTCTCTTTCAGTCCGAGTTCATGTCCGAGGGGTCGGCCCCGCCGGATCGACTGCCCCCTGTGATGGACGGCGTCGTTCGGAGAAGCGATCTTCAGCTGGGGATACCCAGAGAGACGGAGATCGGTGGGGATGTGGACAAGTACCAGGCTCTCCTCGGGGAATACGGTTGGGGAGATCGGTCGGCGTACCCGGCGATTCATTGAAGGTAGATCATGGTTGAAAACACGCCCTCCCATCGCCTCTTTCGGCGCTACCTGAAAGAGCAGCGTCTTCCGGTCACGCATCAGCGGGAGGCCATTGCTCAGGTCGTCTTTTCGTCGGTCGAACATCTGTCGGTTGAAGAAATCGAGGG
>JBDHMC010000300.1:0-3737 GCA_039656355.1 Gemmatimonadota bacterium
GGGGGCATTCAACTAGAGGGCCCACCCGGGAGGAACAGGGTCGGGCTCCGTGACCTGCCTGCTGTTGGGAGGGGGTGATTATGGTGGAAGTGACAGAGTATCCGAAGTGTCAGAAGTGTGATAACGGGATTCTTATCCCGCTCTCGGACTACGGTCGGGATGGGGCTGCTATTCACTACAAAGCCTGGGTATGCACGTTTCCCGAATGCGGATTCAACATTCGGATCGACAACGGGGAGATCACGTTCGGCCGGACCATCGGTCAGAGCTACAAGTAGTTCCCCCTCTGGGCCCTGGGTTTCCCTTCGGATCCCCCGGGCCCATTCAAACTTGAAAACTCAATCCTCCCTCCACTCCGGGGGAACCCGATGAATGTGTCTTCGGACCTTCCCATACGCCCGTTCGGGCGGGCCCTCGTCGGGGCGCCCACCGGCACAGAAAGTGCCGAATTCGATAATCTGGCCATCCACGGGGTAGGCGTTCCTCAACCCACGCTGATGGAGAACGCAGGACGTTCCGCGGCCCTGGTCCTCCAACGATTATTCCCACGCGGCCAGGTCACGGGCCTTGTCGGGACCGGTAACAACGGAGGCGATGCCCTGGTCCTTTTGAGGAATCTGGCGGCTTGGGGACGCCCTGTAACTGCAATCCTCGTAGGAGAGAGGGAAGAGGACGAGGGTCTCTTACACGGTTGGGGGATCAGGACTCTGCAAGATGCCGATTTCCAGGGGGACTCTGATCGTCTGTCTGGGGAGCTGGCAGGGAGTGAAGTCATTGTCGACGGGGTCCTGGGGACGGGGATTACAGGGCCTCCCAGGGAACGCCAGGCCTTCGCCATCGCAGGGATGAACCGGGCCGAAGCTCCGGTGGTGGCTTTGGATATCCCATCCGGAGTGGATGCCGTTTCCGGGGCAATCCCAGGGGATGCTGTTCTGGCACAGGTCACGGTGGCCTTCGGTGGAGCAAAACTGGGAGCCCTCCTTCACCCGGGCCGAAACCTCGTGGGGCGGCTGGTGGTGGTGGAGATCGGCTTTCCTCCCGTCGGGGAAGATACTTTTCAGGGAAGTCTCATCACCCCGGGGTGGGTGACCCGACGCCTTCCACGGAGGGATCCCGACACCCACAAAAACGCTGTGGGCGCCCTCCTGCTGGTAGCGGGACGCTCGGGAATGGCTGGAGCTGCCATCCTGGCTGCCCGCGCCGCCCTCCGAACCGGGGTCGGATTCCTACGGATCGCGTCAGCCCCTGAGAATCGGGCCATCCTCCAGGAGGCCGTTCCGGAGGCCGTCTATGTCGACCCCACCGACGAGAGAGCCCTGGGTGAGGCCATTGAAGCGTCGCGGGCTTTAGGCCTTGGACCTGGCCTTGGAACCGAGGAGGAGGGTCGGAAGGTTCTCGAGGCGGTGTTGGATGCCGAAGGAGGCCGGGCTCTTCTTCTGGACGCCGATGCCTTGAATCTCATCTCCATGGGCCATGGTCCCTCCCTCCCGGAGTTGGGTAGAACTCGAGACGTTGTCCTGACCCCCCATCCGGGAGAGATGTCACGACTCACAGGGCTGGACACCAAGAGTGTCACCAAGCACCGCCCTGAGGTGGCCCTGAAGCTAGCCAAGGACACGGGCTGCACGGTGCTTCTGAAGGGACTACCCTCCTTGGTGGCGACCCCCATTTCCCGGCTCTACCTGGATACCGTCGGTAGTTCCGACCTGGCTGCTGCTGGAATGGGGGATGTCCTTTCGGGGGTCATCGCAGCCTTCATGGCCCAGGGCTCAACACCCCAGGAGGCAGCCTCTCTTGGGCTTCACACCTCAGGGCGGGCTGCCGCGCGGACAGGCCTCGGGGTGAGCCTGACCCCGGAAGACGTAGTGGAGGCCATGCCAGGGGCCCTCCGGGAAGAGGGCGATGGGGACACGGACCTGGGCTTCCCGTTCCTTCTCTTCGATCAGGATCCTGCTCGGTGAAGAAGTCCGGGGCGACCGAATGGACTCCATGAGGAAAAGACTCAACCGTGTGTCTCTAGGTCCGGGAGGGGAGTTCGACCTGATTCGAAAGCTTGTAGGTCCGGAAGAATCCCTTCCCCAGGGGGTCCTGGTTGGATCTGGGGACGATTGCACCGTGTTGGAGGGGGGGGTGGTCGTCAGCACCGACCTTTCTGTGGAGGGGGTCCATTTCAGGCGGGATTGGGTCACTCTGGCAGAGGCGGGATACCGAGCCGCCGCGGCCGCCCTGAGTGATCTGGCGGCTATGGCCGCTGAACCCATCGGCGCTCTCCTCTCAATGGCCCTTGATCCGTCCCTGGCCGCGAATGATGCCCTGGAGTTGCAGAGGGGCGCCGCTGAGGCTTGCCGCCTCGAAAATATCCAGATTCTGGGTGGAGACCTGGCCAGGTCTCCCGGACCTCTGGTGCTGGACATCGTAGTCTTGGGCCGATCGGATTCCCCCATCCTCCGGTCCGGGACCGAAGTCGGGGATGAGGTCTGGGTAACGGGATGGCTGGGTGGAAGTGGGGCGGCGGTGGCGCTTTGGAGCAAGGGCCAGGTTCCTCCCGCCGACTTGAGGAATGCCTTCGTTCGTCCTCGTCCCAGGATTCGAGAAGCTCTTTGGCTTGCGGCGAGGGCCCCCCTTCACGGGCTCATCGATCTTTCGGACGGGCTGGCCGGTGATTCGGGCCACATAGCTGCTGCGTCCGGTCTTTCCCTGGTCCTGAGAGAGGCTTCGATCCCTCTTCATCCGGCCCTCGAAATGCTCGCGGGAGAGGACGAGGACCCCCTTCACTTCCCCCTTCACGGGGGCGAAGATTACGAGTTGTGCTTCACGGTCCCTCCGGGAACCCTTGATGAATTCATCAGCACCTTCCAGGATTCATTTGGTATCCCGCTTACGAAAGTCGGGTGGGCCATTGAAGGGAAGGGAGTATCCTTGGAAGCGGACGGGGGAGAGGTGAGGCCGTTGGGGAAATATGGGTTTAGCCATTTTTCGGGTGAGGAGGACGGGTGATCCGGACTGCTTGGGTGTACCTGGTGGGGTTCTTCGCCACAATCTACCATGCAGGGAATGTGGTCCTCCGAGTCCGTTTCTGGCGCCGGAATCTCCACTGTGCCTGTGACAAGGCTGCCCGGCGGTGGGCGCAAAACATCCTCTGGGCTGCCAAGGTTCGGGTGGATCTCGAGGGAGTTGAGAACCTCCATACCGAGGAACCCCAGATCATCGTCTCCAACCACCAGTCCTGGTTCGACGTGTTTGCGTTGGCAGCCCACCTCCCTGTCCGGTATCGCTTCGTCGCGAAACGAGAGCTTGGAGAGGTCCCCATTTTCGGCAACGCGTGGAAGTCCTGCGGCCACGTCTCGGTGGACCGGGGAAACAGGGAGGCCGCCATCGAGTCTCTTGACCAGGCTTGGCGGGAAGTGCATGAAAAAAAGCTGACCATGGTCCTCTTCCCAGAGGGAACCAGGTCACCGGACGGCCGCCTGAAGAAGTTCAAGAAAGGTGCTTTTGTCCTGGCAGTGCAGGGCCAGGTGCCTCTGGTTCCGGTAGCCGTGGTAGGGAGTCGAGACGTCATGCCGAAGGGGACCATGAGGGTTCGGAGCGGATCCATTACTCTCCGTATCGGCACTCCGATTCCAACTGAAGGATCGACGATTCGAGACCGGAATCGCCTCCTTAATGCCTCCTGGGATGCTATCGTCGCCTTAAAAGGGGGCGAGGAGACGCCGGCTGAGAACCGAGACACTAGTCCC
>JBDHMC010000301.1:0-3736 GCA_039656355.1 Gemmatimonadota bacterium
TTGATCCCGTCGCCGGGCCAGCCGCCGGGCCAGCAACTCCTGGAAAATTAGACGGACGATGGGGTCCGCTTCTTCAAACCCTCTTGAACGGGCCCCAAAAGCCTCTCCGAAGGCCATCCGGGCTTCCAGACGTTTGGCGACGCCAGGACGCCTCCAGGGCCCTCTGTGGCCGTCAACGACCCAAATTGGGGGTGGGTATTCTGGAAGATCAGGTTCTACGGGCTCTTCACCTTGGGCTAACCAACCCAAGCGAACCCCGAGAACATCGGCCATCTCTGAGAGAGTATCCACGGGAGGGACATCCCTCCCCTGGAGACACGCGTAAAGGGCCGACCGATCCGTCTTCCGAAGGGGAGGCTCACCTCTCTCCTCTCGGGCCGCTCGACGGGCCTGGATCTCACGGGCGAATTGGAGCTTCGATTGGCCCTTGGCATCCAATGCCTCCCTCAATCGATTACCCAACTCCTTCGCTCTCATTTTTCCATCCGATTTCGTCTGGTTTCCGTCGCTGAAAAGCTGGAAAAGGTCATCATATCACCACGTTTGGGCATCATACAAGTGTTGGTATATCTTACATCATGAAGAATAAGAAGAAAACACCAGACTCAACTCTAAGGTAATGTTTTTGTACATTTTCTTGCCATATCCAAAAATTATGTATGGTATTCCTACACTCATATTTCCTATCGGCAGACGGAAGGCGCACAAACTGACCTATCACCGACCTTCGACCCCATTCCTCCGACCCATTGCCCGACCCTGTCTTGCCTTCTACCTCCGGAACTGAGAGAATTCAGTGACCCTCGTGAACCCCTCAAAAGCTGGCACCGGTGACGACCGAACGCACGCAAAAGTCCATCTTTCTTTTCTGGCTTCCTCTGGCTGCCACGTGGCTCATGATGTCTGCGGAGGGACCGTTCCTCGCCGCAGTGATAGCCCGCCTGGCAGATGCCAGGTTCAACCCGGCCGCTCACGGGGTCGCGTTCGCCTCCGCTCTCCTCATCGAGGCGCCGGTCATCATGATCATGAGCGCCTCAACGGCCTTGGCCGAGGATCGTCTCAGCTTCAAGCGCCTCCGGAATTTTATTTATGCCCTGAACGGGTTGGTGACGGCAGCTCAGTTGCTGATACTGATCCCACCCATCTTTCGGTTCATCATGCTGGATCTCGTGGCCATCCCGGAAGAGGTGGCCAGCCTGACCTATTGGGCCCTTTGGATCCTTCTTCCGTGGCCAGGAGCCATTGGGTACCGGCGGTTTTTCCAGGGGATATTGATCCGAGACGGCAAGACCCGGCTTGTTGCCATTGGAACTGGCGTCCGCCTGGTCACCATGACCTCTACCGGCCTGGCTCTGTTCTTCTTTCTCCGCCCACCGGGCGCCTGGGTGGGCGCAGCCAGCCTGTCCGTCGGAGTTCTGGTTGAAGCCCTCGTAAGCCGTCTCATGGCCCGAGGATCCGTTAGAAGGCTCCTGAGGACTTCGGAACAGGCCGGAAAAGACCGCTCAGGGCGGGATGGAGCCGCTTACGAGGAACTGACCTACGCCAGGATCATCCGGTTTTACTACCCGTTGGCGCTCACATCCATGATCGGGCTGGCCGCCCAACCCATGATGACCTTCTTCATGGGTCGGGCCGAAGCACCGGTGGAGTCCTTGGCCGTCTTTCCGGTGGTGATCTCGTTGACCTTCATCTTCCGATCCATGGGCTTGTCCTTCCAGGAGGTGGGAATCGCCCTCATGGGCCGGAACCATGAGCACGTTCGCTCTCTGGGGCAGTTCGCTCTGGTATTGGCGACGGCGACGACCGGTATCTTCGCACTGGTGGCCTTCACCCCTCTCGCCGATTTCTGGTTCGTTTCCGTATCAGGGCTGAGCCCGGAATTGGCCCGATACGCCCTCATACCGGCTGCCATCCTGGTTCCGCTCCCGTTCCTATCGGTGCTCCTCTCTTTCCAGCGGGGAATCCTGGTCGTGGCCAGAACCACCCGGCCCATCACCATTGCTACAGCCTTGGAAGTCGGTGGTATCGCATTGGTTTTTCCCATCCTCGGGTGGAAAATGGGGATGGTTGGCATGACGGCGGCGGCAATCTCCATCCTCGTGGGCAGGATCGCCGCAAATTCCTTTCTGGTGGCCCCTTGCAGGAAGGCCGTGATCCCTTCCCCCTGGCAAGAGACGCCGCGAGAATGGTAACTTAGAGATGGACTCTCGGGTTGGAGGACCGCTCGCCCCTGGGACGATGGCCGAACCTCGACCGAAACCCGAATGAGGTCACCGCCGTAGGGAGGATGGAACAGGAGACACCCTTGGGGTGTTGGCCTGCTGGAACCTTCTTCAGGGCAGGGAAATGCTTGGACTCGAATTGATTCCCATCGGAATCGCCGGAGCGGCAGGAATTTTCGGGCACATCAAGTCGCGGAAATTCGTCCGTCGGAGACTCCGTTACACCAGTTGGGTTGAGAAACCCTACCTTCCTATCGTTGCAGGTGTCGTGGCTGCGGTCATTGTGGCGCCCCTCGCGGCCTTCCCCTTGTTGAGCGCGGGCACGGCCCTGATTTTCGGCGCAGGGGTTGGGACCGGCGTCTCCATGGGTTCGAAAGAAGCCAGAGAGGGAAGTTCGTTCGACGACGATTGAGGCACTGACTGCCAGGGGCCTTCACGGCTCTTTCGCCCCCCCTTACGGACACGCGTGAGGGGGGCTTTTTTCGTCCAGGCCTTTCTCGTATCCTAGCTTGTACGCTGGAGGGGAATCGCCTAGGATCCAGAAAACAAACGGTTATCCGTCCAGGAGGAATAGACATGGAGTTCCTACGCAAGACAGCCCTTCTGTTGGTAGTGGCGGGGCTTTGGGGGTCAGGTGGATGCGGTGGGGAGGATGAAGCATCCTCGGGAGGAGCCGTCCAGGATGGGGGCTCTGCCGGAGCCGTGATGTCGGCGACGCCCCTCCCCGAGGGTGCCCAAGCGATTTCCCTCCTGGGCGAGCCCCTTTTCCCGCCGGCCCTCCCGGAAGAGGTCCTTGCCAGGCGTGAGCAGCAGCTGAGGGAAGCTCTGCAAGACCTCGAGGCCGACCCCCAGGGGGCCGATGCCCTCATCTGGGCGGCCCGACGATACGCCTACCTTGGGGACTACCGGAAGGCCATCGAGCTATTTGGCGAGGGGATGACGTACCACCCCGACGACGCGCGGTTTTACCGCCATCGAGGGCACCGATACATCTCCGTCCGGGAGCTCGACAACGCCATCGCTGATTTCAGGAAAGCCGCCCAACTGATTGAACGAACGGAGGACGAAGTCGAGCCGGATGGACAACCCAATGCCATGGGTTATCCTACCAGCACTCTCCACTTCAACATCTGGTATCACTATGGTTTGGCTCACTTCATCAAAGGTGAATTCGAGGAGGCCGAAGAGATCTATCGGCGGTGCATGGATGCGTCCGTCCACGCCGACAGCAAAGTGGCCACGGCCCATTGGTTGTACATTACACTACGTCGATCGGGGAAGGCTCAGGAAGCCCAGGCGTTGATGGAGGGAATCGACCTGGACAGGTGGGCCTCTGAGATCATCGAAAGTGGGTCCTACCTGGAGCTCCTACGGCTTTATGCTCGGGCAGGCGGAGCCCCGGGTGAGTCCATGCCGGAGCTGGACCCTGGGACCATGGAGGGAGCCGCCCTCGGGTATGGGGCCGGTAACTTCTACCTCTACAACGGCTACCCCGATGAAGCACGGGCCGTATA
>JBDHMC010000302.1:0-3726 GCA_039656355.1 Gemmatimonadota bacterium
TGAGCCCGGACTACGAATCACATCAATCCGTGGAGAGGGAGGCCGGCTGTCACTGGAGGTTGGGAAAAACACCGCTGGCGCAGCGGTCAGGGCGCTCTTGGCCGACCGGGACATCAGCGGAGGGGTGGAACTCGAGCTCCAGAAGGGCCTTCCACTTGCCGGGGGCATGGGAGGCAGCGCGGCCAGCGCCGTGGCAGCGGTCGTGGCTGTGAACGAGCTTCTTGGTGCCGGTCTGAGCCCGGACGCCCTCCTCCAGCACGCCTTGGTGGGAGAAACCGAGGCGGCCGGTGCGCCCAGCCCCGACAACGCCGCTCCCTCCCTCCTCGGCGGTCTGGTCCTGGTTCCCTCCTGGAAGCCGATCCGAGCCATCGAGTTGGAGGTGCCGGCAGATCTTACGGCAGTTCACGTCCACCCTCACATGGAAGTGGAAACGGAAGGGGCCCGGCGACTCCTCGGAGATCAGGTGCACCTTCCGGACGCCATAGCCCAGTGGGGGAATACGGCAGCATTGGTGGCTGGCCTTTTCCGGGCTGATTGGGATCTCATCGCCCGATCCGTCGAGGACAGGGTGGCGGAACCCCTCCGATCCGGTGCCGTGCCGGGATTCCAAGAGGTCAAAGCGGCCGCCCTGAACAGTGGAGCCCTGGCCGCGAGTTTGTCGGGAAGCGGCCCGTCCCTATTCGCTCTGTGCAGGGGTCGGCAACGGGCCGAAACCGTTGGAGAGAGAATGGTGGAGGCGTTCCGAACTGCCGCAGGCCTCGATGCGGATCTCATTATCTCTTCCGGACGGGCACCGGGCGCTCGAATCCTTTCCCCTTGACCCGTCCGGTACTGCTGATCCGTCATGGACTTCGTTAGCACTCGCGGCCAGGCACCTCCAACAAATCTCGAGGAGGCCGTTCTGCGCGGCCTTGCTCCTGACGGGGGCCTTTACATGCCCCGTGAACTACCGGCCCTGACTCCCAACACCATGTCTGGTCTGGCGGAGAAAACCTGGCCAGAACTCGCGTCTTCAGTAGTCAGGACCCTTCTCTCGGGGGCATTCGATCCACTCACGCTGGATGCTCTCACAGCCGATGCCCTCAACTTCCCCGTCCCACTGGTCCAGCTTCAAGAACGGATCTACGTGCTGGAGCTTTTCAGAGGTCCTACGCTGGCCTTCAAGGATGTCGGCGCCCGATTCATGGCCAGGCTCCTGGCCCACATCAGGCAGGAAGCCGATCCCCCCCTCACGGTCCTAGCTGCAACGTCGGGGGATACAGGGGGCGCTGTCGCTCATGCCTTTTGGGGGCTCCCCGGCATCAAGGTGGTTGTCCTCTTCCCAGATGGAAAAGTGACTCCCCGGCAGGAGCGTCAGTTTTCCACCCTCGGGGGGAACGTCACCGCCGTCGCGGTCCAGGGTGACTTCGACGATTGTCAGAGGATGGCGAAGGAGGCTTTTCAAGAGCAGGCCAGCCTTGGGAGACAAACTTTGACCTCGGCCAACTCCATCAACGTCGGGCGATTTCTCCCTCAAACCAGCTATTTCTTTGAGGTTTGGGCCCGTTTACAGACAATGCACAAAAATGGAACGGCAATTCTATTTTCGGTGCCTTCCGGGAATTTCGGAAACCTGGCCGCCGGTCTCCTGGCGAAGGCCATGGGGATGACGGGTGCCTCTTTTCTTGCGGCCACCAACCTGAACGATGGGGTCCCGGAGTACCTCCGGACCGGCCAGTTCACCCCTCGACCCTCCACTTCGACCCTCTCCACGGCCATGGACGTAGGGGATCCGAGCAACCTCGCCCGTATTCTTCACCTCTACGGCGGAAGGGTGGAGGGTCTCCGTGGAGACCTGGTGGGACGTAAGGTGACCGATGCTGAAACCCAATCCAGCATCCGTAAGGTCCATGGAGACACGGGATACATACTGGATCCACACACCGCCGTGGGGTTCACCGCCCTGGAGAAGGAGTTGGCGACCCGGCCGGCCATGACGGGTGTTCTCCTTGCCACAGCCCACCCAGCAAAGTTCGCAGAAGTGGTGGAACCAGTTATCGGTGAGGTTCTCCCAATTCCCCCTGAGCTCGCTCGATGCATGGAAGGAGAGCGAAGAGTGATTCCGGTGGAGCCTCGGCTGGATGCCTTGAGAGAAGTTCTCTATTAACCTGCGGTTGCCAGCATCCCATTTACGGGGAGAGGCTCCTAAACCAACCAGGTCACCAGCTGGTTGGCCAAATAAGCCCCCACATAAGCCAGCACCCCCATATAGGAGAACTGGAGAATGGGAATGGTCCACCCCCCCGTCTCCCTGCGTACCATGGCCACCGTGGACATGCACTGCATCGCAAAGGCAAAGAAGACCAGAAGGGCCACCGCACCTCCGAGAGTGAGGTCTTGTCGGAGAGCTTCCTGAAGGCCCAGCGAGCCCTCGTCCCCGTCGATCCCATGGAGGGTCCCCAACGTACCCACGATCACTTCCCGCGCCGCCAAAGACGTTATCAGACCGACTCCGATCTTCCAGTCGAATCCCAAAGGCTCGATGATGGGCTCGATGGTCCTCCCCAGGGTGCCGGCCAGGCTCTCCCCGATCTCGGGAGCCTGGCCATTGTCCATCGGGAGGTGGGCCAGGACCCACAAGACCACGGCCACCCCCAGGATCACCGTTCCGGCTCGCCTGAGGAAGATCTTCGACCGATCCAAGAGGCGCAATCCAAGAGACTTGAAGGTGGGCCACCGATACGGAGGGAGCTCCATGACGAATGGCGTTCGATCACTTTTCAGAACGGTGGACTTCAGGATAAGAGCCGTCACCAGCGCCGCGACGAACCCCAGGAGGTACATCCCAAGGAGTGCACCGGCTCGGATCCCAAGAAAGGGTCCCAGAAGGGGGCCGCTGGGAATGAACGCTGCGATGACCAGGATGTAGACGGGGAGTCGGGCCGCACAGGTCATGAAGGGGGCGATTAGGATCGTGGCAAGCCGATCTCTTTTGTTCTCGATTGTCCGAGTGGCCATAATGGCCGGCACGGCGCAGGCATAGGCCGACAGCAGCGGGATGAACGATTTCCCCTGCAACCCCACCTTCCCCATCGTCCGGTCGGCGATGACCGCGGCACGGGCCAGGTAGCCAGAATCCTCCAAAACCCCGATGAAGAGGAAGAGAAGGAGTATCTGGGGAAGAAACACCAGAACCGACCCCACCCCACCCCAGATTCCTTCCACCACGAGATCTTTCACCGCCGAATCCGGCAGGTTCGCCTGGATCCACCCTCCCGACCAGGTCACCAGGGATTCCACCCCGTCCATGAAGGGGATGGCGGCATAAAAGATGGTCTGGAAGACCCCCACCACCACCAAGAAAAAGACCGCCGGCCCGAGCCAGGGGTGGAGGAAGACCGAGTCGAGGCGCCGAGTCCAGACTGGGGCCACCGGAGGCCGGTAGGCCGATTCCGCAGCGACCTGGCCCGCCCACTGCCTACAGGACGGCGGACTCTGAAGGACCGGAAGACCCACGGGCTCAGGCGCCCTGAAGGTACTCTCGAGGAATTGGGAAATCCCCTCGAGGCCCTCGCCCTTGGCAGCGCTCACCAGAACCACCGGAGTTCCCAGACGCTCCGAGAGAGCTTCCACGTCCACGTCCCCACCCCTCTGCCGGAGCTCGTCGGCCATATTGAGGACTATCAGGATAGGCTTCTCGAGGGCCAGCATGGGTGCCGCCAAAACCAGGTGCCGCCCCAAGTTGGT
>JBDHMC010000303.1:0-3720 GCA_039656355.1 Gemmatimonadota bacterium
GACTATAACGGCCAGGAGGTGGGGGTCATGCACGCATGTGGCCATGACAACCACATGGCCATTCTCATGGGGGCGGCGGAGGTCCTGGCGGGAATGCGGGATCGGCTCCCGGGCACAGTGAAATTTATCTTTCAACCTGCCGAAGAAGGGGCGCCGGCCGGTGAGATGGGTGGTGCTTCCCTCATGGTGCAGGAAGGGGTCCTGGAGAATCCACGGCCCGATGCCATCTTTGGGCTCCACGTCATGCCCCAACGCACCGGGTTTATCGGCTATCGGGCAGAGGGAGCCATGGCCTCGTCCCAGACCCTTCATATCATCGTCCGAGGGAGGCAGACCCATGGTGCCATGCCTTGGGGCGGAGTAGACCCTGTGGTAGTCTCTTCACAAATAGTTCTGGGCCTTCAGACCATCGTGAGTCGTCAGTCCGACATCACCCAAGCGCCGGCCGTTGTCACCATCGCTTCCATTCATGGAGGTCTTCGGAGCAACATCATTCCGGACAGTGTGGTCATGCTGGGCACGGTTCGGACCCTGGACCTGGAGATGCAAAAGCGGATCGAGGAGCGGATCCGAAGGACGGTGGCGGGCATCGCGGAGAGTGCTGGAGCGGCCGCAGAGGTGTCCCTCTCCGCCGGGGTCCCCATCACATATAACGATCCGGACCTCACCCTGAGGATGGCGCCGACTCTGGAGCGTGTCGCCGGCCCCGGGAACGCTTCTCCGTCACCGCCCACAACTGGCGCCGAGGACTTTTCTTATTTCCAACAAGAGATCCCAGGTCTCTATTTCTTCCTCGGAGTTATCCCAGATTCCGTCCCTTTGATACAAGCGGCTCCCAACCACTCGCCCTATTTCTTCGCTGATGAAGCTGCTTTGCCCCTGGGAGTAAGGGCTCTTGCTCATCTCGCAGTGGATTTTCTGGCTGGATAAAGGAGGGTTGGCCCCATGTTACGTGCTAGCGTTCTGTCTCTGATTATTGGAGGCCTGGTCTCAGCAACCCTCGGGCCTGGAACCAGTCTCAACGCCCAGTCGGCTGATACGGTCCGGTTCACACCCTCCGTGGTCCAACCCACCTTCGCGGTTCGGGACCCGGTCCTGACCATAAAGCCGGGTACGGTCTTGATCTCCGAAACACATTGGGGTGGGTATTTCAGCCCAGAAGGGGGTCCGTTCCCCGGTGAAGTGGGGCCCTTCTACATCGAAGGTGCAACCACCAACGACATCCTCGTGGTGAAGGTGCACAAGGTGGAGCCCAACTACGAATACGCTGCATCAAATATTGGCCCGAATTTCGGTGGCCTCTCCGCGGACAGCCGCGTGAGGATGCTGAACGATCCGGTCCCGAGCCACCGCTACCTGTGGAAGCTGGATCCGGAGGCGATGACAGGGAGCACCGATCTTCCAGGGAGTGAGATGGGAGAGATCACCATCGACCTCCAGCCGATGCTGGGTCGGGTCGCCGTGGCCCCCAGGGGTGCGGAGGCCTTCGGTGGCCTCTGGCCGGGAGATTTCGGAGGCAACATGGATGCCCAGGAGATCCGGGCGGGAGCCACGGTCTATCTCCCCATTTTTCATGATGGTGCCTACTTCTACTTTGGTGATGGTCACGCCAGGCAGGGATACGGCGAGGTAAACGGAAGCGGCCTGGAAACGTCCATGGACGTGGTCCTGGAGATCGATGTCATCAAGGGGAAGACCATCGACTGGCCCCGCATCGAAAACGAGGAATACATCATGGTGGCCGGAAGCGCCCGTCCCCTTATCGATGCTTTTCGCCTGGCCCATATCGAGTTGGTGGAGTGGCTGGAAGAGGACTACGGCTTTGGTCGGTGGGACGCCTATCAGCTTCTGGGACAGCTGGCCGAGAGCACGGTGGCGAACATTGTGGATCCGATCTACACCGTGGTGGCAAAGTTTCCCAAGAAATACCTGCCCAGTCGGTAGCGATTCCGGTCTGAAGGGAACCTATGGGGGTCCTTGTTGGTTTGAGTACGCCCAGGTTACCTCAACGGACCCAAACCCATGTTGATTCGTAAACCCCCGAAGATCTCTGAGTCGGAGGTCACACCATACGAGCTGTATCTGAACCGCCGGAAGTTCATTGGACAGGCGGGGCGGATAGCTCTCGTGGCCGCCGTGGCTCCTTCTGCCTTGGCCGCTTGCGATTTTGGGGGTGGGGAGGCCAACGCTGCGGTCGTCGGGGCTCAGGAGGAGGAGCTCACACCCTACGAGCACGTCACTCAGTACAACAACTTCTATGAGTTCGGGACAGGGAAGGAAGACCCGGCGCGGAATGCCGGCGAGTTTCAGACCAAGCCCTGGACTGTGAAAATCGACGGGCATTGCGACAGCCCAGGCGACTATGCCATCGAAGATCTCCTGGGTCGCTTCCCGTCAGAGGAACGGATCTACCGCCTTCGGTGTGTGGAAGCCTGGTCCATGGTCATCCCGTGGATGGGGTTCCCTTTGAAAGACCTCCTGGCCTGGGTCCAGCCTACGAGCCGGGCCAAGTATGTGGAGTTCACGACCCTCTATGATCCCGATCAGATGCCCGGCCAACGCCGGGGGGTCCTGCCTTGGCCTTATGTGGAGGGCCTACGGATCGATGAGGCCATGAACCCCCTTACGCTGATGGCCACCGGAGTCTATGGGAAAGAGCTACCGAACCAAAACGGTGCCCCTCTCCGCCTGACCGTTCCTTGGAAGTACGGGTTCAAGAGCATCAAGTCCATCGTTCGCATTCGGTTGGTGGAGGACATGCCTGGCACAAGCTGGAACCAGGCGGCGCCTCGCGAATATGGGTTCTACGCCAACGTTAACCCGGAGGTGGCCCACCCCCGGTGGAGCCAGGCGCGAGAGCGTCGTCTCGGAGAGATTCGTCGTCGGGAAACTCTGATATTCAATGGGTACGCCGATGAAGTGGCCTCCCTCTATGAGGGCATGGATCTCCAACGCTGGTTCTAGGGCTGACTTCACCATGATTCTGAAGAGTGCCGTTTGGTTGTTGGGTTTGGTTCCTCTTTTTTGGACGGGCTTTCGTTTTGCCACCGTTGGCCTGGGAGCCAACCCCATTGAGGCAGTCCTCCACCGGGCTGGCCGGTGGACTCTGATCCTTCTCCTCGTTGGCCTTTCTATCACGCCCCTTCGGCGCCTCACTGGTTGGAATCAGATCATCAAGGTTCGGCGGCTGGTGGGCCTCTTCGCCTTTTTCTACGCATCCCTCCACCTCTCCATCTACCTGGGGTTGGACCAGGGATTCGCCTGGTCCTTTATAGTGGAGGACGTCGTGGAGCGGCCTTTCATCACCGTTGGGGCAGGAGCCTTCCTGTGCCTGGTGCCTTTGGCCCTCACCTCCACGAGGGGTTGGATCCGGCGTCTCGGCAAGCGATGGCAGCGGCTACACCGCTTGGTGTACCCCGCCGCGGCTATGGGCACTCTCCATTTTTTCTGGAAGGTTAAGGCCGATACGTTCTGGCCTCTCGTGGCGGCCTCGATACTGGCGGCCCTTCTTTTGGTCAGAGTGCCATGGCAGCGCCGCAGTGGGGTCGAGAAGTAGAAATGGAAAGAGCGAAGAGTGCTCTTTGCACCCTCCGCTCTCCCATGGTCCGCCTCTGCGTTCCCTCTCCTACTGCCCCTCACCCAGGCGAACCGCCGGGGCTCTAACCGGCGGAGTTCCTACCGCCGGAGTTCCTACCGGTCCTTATCCGTTGTTTCTACCGA
>JBDHMC010000304.1:0-3703 GCA_039656355.1 Gemmatimonadota bacterium
GTGTAGGCATTGGGGAAGAGGGCATCGTCCACAATGATCTGCCGCTTCGACTCCACGTCGAAGATCACCGGAATTTCCTTGTCCAACCTGTCCCCGGGTTTGGCGTAGAGCAGGGTGGAATGCTTGGGCTGGAGCTGATCCTCGGGGGAAGATTCGACGTAGTGGATTTCCCGCGGCTGGCCGGGAATCACTCGGTATACCGCCAGCTTCCTGGAGTCTGGAGACCAGACGATGGACCGGTTGGTGTACGTGTTGCCTTCGGTGCCTTCGTAGCTCAGCATGGTGTAATCGTCAGAACCCACTTCCCTGACCGCCACGTTGTAGTTCTGGATGAAGGCTTCCAGCGTGCTGTCGGGGGAGAGAATCGGATCCGTGCTCAGATTCCGCCAAAGCTGACCGGGTCCAGCGGACCAGGCGACCCCGCTGGGGCCGACCCCGCCACGTCTCCGCTGGTCCTGTCGGGCAGCTCCCAGGCTCTCGCACTCATAGTCGTCCAGGCCGCAGCGCCAGGTGGAGTCGGCCACGGCGAACTCGATGGCGTCCTCCTCGTCGGTAAACTCGAACTGATTGAAGGGGAGAGTAATGGCCGTGATCGTGTCGTCCGCCAGGGCCGGGAAAGAGGACAGCGCGGTGGCAAGCCTTTCGTGATCGAAGGCCGGGCCCTTGGCCTGCGTCGTGGCGTCCACCAGGACGAAGCTGTTGCCCCCTTGCACCGATTTCCGGTACCAGAACCGGTTCGACTCACCGATCCAGCTCGGCGATTCGGCCACATCGACTACCAGGCCCCGGGTGCGGTCGCCGACGCTATCGGCTCTGATGTAATCTGCCAGGGTTCCCTGGGCTGCCGAAGGGAGGGGAGCCGTGAACTGGAATGCAGTCAGAAGAAGAATCAGGTACAAAGGAATGCGTTGGCGTGACATAGCTCCGACTCCTTGATGGTGGGTCTAGGCCTGCACTTCGGATCGGTCTCCTCAGCGGCTTGCCAGAAGGGCCAATAGTAGGATCCCCGCGCCCGCGAGGAATTTCTTCCACCCTGGAATCCCGGACCCAGCAGCTCTCGGATCCCTCCGGGTCCAGAATGCCACCACCCCGCAGGGCCATTCGCCACGAAGGAACTCCCCAGGGATATTGGGCATGACATAGACCTCCACCCCTTCCAGCATCTCCGGGGGATACATGGCGATAGGGTTGATCTGCCCCGTCTCCACCGCCTCCCGGGGCACCTGGACTCCGTCCATGTAGTAAGTCGGAACACACACGCCGGGGGGCCCGAATCCGCTGGGGGCGGAAACCCCCCGAAGGATCACCTGTCCATAGCGGCCACCTCCCGACAACACCTCCCGAACCGACCCCAAGGTCATGGCGATCATGTGTCCCGTGGACGTGGCCCGGCCCTCGTAGGCAGCGATGGAGTCCCGGATCATGAAATCTCCGAGGCCGGAGCGCGAGAACTGGGAGTATCGCCGAAGAAAGCCCTCCATCCCGGAAAGGTCGTAGCTGGTTCCCAGGGGCCGGGAGATCGCCGTGATTACCATGGGGGCCAGCTCAACAGCATCCACCGAGAGATAGAAGTCGACCCCGATGGTATCTCCCAACATGAAATTTAGCTCCGGCCCTTCCGAGGCCTCATAGCCGATTCGTTCGGCCCGGAGTCTGTAGGCTCCAGCGCTGGGGCTCACCAGCCAAAAGAGCCCATCGTCGTTGCTCAGGGTGGTGGCCGCCACCGTACGGGATCTCGACAGGAGCTGCACCGTACCCTGGGGGATGCTTTCGCCGGACCAGCTGTCCAGGAGCCGCCCGTACACGAGCTGCTCCCCCGCGCCGATTCTGCGGCCCTGTCGCCGTACGCTCACCAGGATGGCTTCCAAGAGGAGTGGGGCCGGAGAGAGATGGAAATCCATCCTTAGAGTGTCGGTTGCCTGGAGGGTGAAAGGTCCGCTCTCTCGGGTGTGGTAGCCAATACGCTCGGCCCGAAGGCGATAGACTCCCGCGCCAGGGGCCCGAAGGGAATACCGACCCTGGTCGCCGGTGAAGTCCATCAGGAGCTCGTCCCCATCCTCACCGAAGAGTGTGACAGTTACTGTCGCCAGTGGGATGCCCGACTCCTCGGCCGTCACGGCGCCATGCACCAGGGGCCCCGATTGGGCCGTGATCTGCTGAGCCCTGAGAGGCGAAAGCAGAATCAGGAGGAATAGCAGGGGGGAAGCCCCTCGCACTGTCCGGAATCCCCGCACCGTCATCGCTCAGCCCCTTCTTTCACAGTACGCCTACCACCACGTGTAGGGCGGATCCTCGTTCGGGTCGTCGAAGAACCCCGGTGGCGGCTCGATGTCCTCCGGGTCCAGTATGGGCTGGCCGGTTTCGTCCAATCCCAGTGTGATCCCAATGTTCCAGTCGGGAGGATCGATGCCCATGAGGGACTTCACAAAGAAGTCTTGCCGCTTGCGACCCCCATTCAATCCGGTGGCCCCATGGCCGCCGTTGGGCACCACCAACAACTCGAACGATTTTCCTGCACGGATCAGGGCGTCCACCACTTGCATGGTGGAAGAGGGATCCACGTTGGTGTCCATCTCACCCACGGCCAGGAAGAGCTTCCCAGTGAGGCGGTGGGCGTTCGCCACGTTGGAGGACGCCTCGTAGTGGGGCCCAAGGGGCCAGCTCATCCAGTGCTCGTTCCACCAGATCTTGTCCATCCGGTTGTCGTGGCAGCCGGAGCTGGCGAAGGCGGCATCGTAGAAGTCACCGTGGAAGAGGACGCCACCCATGGCGTTCTGGCCCCCGGCGGATCCACCGTAAAGGCCCACCCGGGAGATGTCGTACCACGGGTACTCGTTCGCCACGGCCCGGTGCCAAAGGATACGGTCGGGGAATCCCGCATCGCCCAAATCCTTGAAGGCCACGTCGTGGAAGGCCTTGGACCGGTTGTTGGTTCCCATCCCGTCGATCTGGACCAGGATGAAACCCAACTCGGCCGTGGCCAAGAGGTTCTGGCCGCCCCCCCAGGTCTTGGGAACGAAGGAGCCCTGGGGGCCGGCATAGATCTGTTCAATGACCGGGTATCTTCGGGCTGGATCGAAGGTGAGGGGTCGGGCGATGATGCCCCAGATGTCGGTTTGGCCGTCCCGGCCTTTCGAGACGAAGACCTCCGGTGGCTGCCAGCCGGTGGCCAACATGGCCGACATGTCGCCCCTCTCCAGCTCCGTCAACGTCCGCCCGTCGCTGCCCTGATGAAGCTCCATGATGGGAGGCATGTCCACCCGTGAGTACGTGTCCACGTAGTACTGCCGATCCGGGGACCAGGAGACGGAGTGGTTGCCGTTCGCCTGTGTGTATTCCAGTAGGTCGGTGCCGTCGAAGTCGATCCGATAGGAGTGCGCGAAGTAGGGGTCCTGGTCGGAGTTCATGGCCAGGGCCTGGAAATAGATCTGCCGGTTTTCCACGTCCACACTGTCGATGGCACTCACCGTCCAGTCGCCTCTGGTCACCTGGTTCTTCACCTGACCGGTGGCGCCATCGTAAAGGTAGAGGTGGGCCCAGTTGTCCCGCTGGGACATCCAGAGGACTTCCCGGCCGTCATCGATGTCGAGACGCCAGCGGTGGCCCGTGTCCCTCACTCCAGCGGTGGCGTTCCGGTAGGCGAAGAAGGTGGGGACTTCCTCGCTGATGATGGCCCGAACGGCACCGGAGTTTCCGTCCACTT
>JBDHMC010000305.1:0-3702 GCA_039656355.1 Gemmatimonadota bacterium
CTTCGGAAACCCCCTTCGGTCAGAATCGTCACCCCAAGCTCCTGAGCACGAGTCAGTTTTGACCCGGCATTCTCCCCTGCGATCACGAAGTCCGTCTCGGTGCTGACAGAAGAGACGGACCGCCCACCAGCCTCTTCCACCAGCTTCTTGGCTTCAGCGCGGGAGAGGGTCTCCAGACTTCCTGTGAAGACGAACTTCTTTCCCCCGAAGGATGGCCCCGAACCCACGGTAGGGGGTATGAGCACCATGCCCTTGCCAAGGACCGCATCGATGGCGCGGGCATTCCTCTCCTCGTGGAGGAAGCCATGGATGAGTTCGGACATTCTCGGTCCGATTCCCTCTACGACTTCCAACGTTTCCCGGTCCGCATCCCGAATCGCCTCGAAGCTGCCGAAATGCCTGGCAAGATCACGGGCCACGGCCTCGCCGACCTCCGGAATCCCCAGCCCGAAGAGGAACCTCCTAAGTTCCACCCTTTTTCGACGCTCGATCGCCGAGAGAAGTTTCCTCGCAGATTTTTCGGCGAACCCGGGAAGTCCCTCCAGATCACGCACCTCCAGATCGAATAGGTCGGCCAGCCCCCTCACCAAATCCTGCTCCACGAAGAGTGCTGCCGTCTCCCCTCCCAGGCCTTCGATGTCCAATGCTCCCCGAGATCCGAAATGCACGATTCGACCCTTGAGCTGCGCAGGGCATCCAAACTGATTGGGACAGACGGTGAAGGGGCCCCGAACCACCACCGCGGTTCCGCAGGCCGGGCATTCCTCCGGCATCTGAAAAGCCGGCCCCCTAGCCTCGCCCTCCTCCACAACTCGGCCCAGGACCTGGGGAATCACGTCTCCGGCCCTTTGAATCCGGACCAGGTCCCCCTTCCTGACGTCCTTTCTCTCCAACTCTTCCCGGTTGTGGAGGGAGGCTCTGGAGACGGTGACGCCCCCTACCTCCACAGGAAGAAGAAGTGCGACGGGGGTCACGACGCCGGTCCGGCCCACCGACACTGCAATCCGCTCGATCCGAGTCACTTCCTTCCGTGGCTCGAACTTGAAGGCCAAAGCCCACCGGGGGTGGCGGGATGTGGTCCCCATATCATCCCGGGCAGCTAGGTCGTTCAGCTTGATGACGATTCCATCGATCTCGTAATTCAGATCGTCCCGGTCTCGGAAGAAGGCCTGATGGTACTTGAGAATCCCCTCCACGTCGTCCAGAAGCGCTACCCGCTCCGGAACCTTCAAACCCCAATCCCTGAGAGCCTCCAACACTTCTCTGTCTTCACGGAACTCGGCGCCCGACACGGAGAGGATGTCGAAGGCCAGGAGGTCGAGGGGCCGTTGTGCCGTAATCAGAGGGTCCAGCTGTCTGAGAGCGCCCGCTGAAGCGTTTCGAGGATTGGAGAAAGGATCGGAGCCCTCCTCAACCAGCTTCTGATTCAGCGCTTCGAAGGCCGAGAGGAACATCAGTGTTTCTCCCCGCACCGCCAGAAAAGAGGGCACGGGCCGCGTTTCGTCCCGGAGCCGAAGGGGCACGGAAGGGATGGTTCGGACATTCTCCGTCACCCCTTCCCCTTCCCGGCCATTCCCCCGCGTCACGGCCCGGACCAGCACCCCGTCCTCGTAGACCAACTCCAAGGAAGCCCCATCGAGCTTGGGCTCCACCAGGTACTGGACGTCCCCACCCACAGCCTTCCGGACCCGTTCATCGAAGCGGATCAACTCCGCTTCCTCCTTGGAGGAGTCCAAGGAGAGCATAGGAGCAGTGTGGGCGATGGTGGGAAGGTCCTCCCGAGGCTCAGCCCCGACCCGTTGGGTGGGGGAGTCCGGGGTCACCAAAGGCGGGAAGGCCTCTTCCAGTGCGGCCAGACGGCTATACAGGCGATCGTATTCGCCATCGGCAATCTCAGGCCGCGCCTCCACATAATAGAGGTGATCGTGCCTTCGAATAATCCGCCGCAGGGCCTGAGCTTGGGCTTCGGCCTGATCCTGACTCAAGGCCTGCGGTGGGATATCGAGGTCCAGTCCTTCTTGGGCCAAAGCCGTCTCCAGGGTGCCTCGGGTACAACAGATCAAACAATAAAGGGTAACCTTGTAGAATGATCTTCGGGAGTGTGGCGTTAGGGATAGACTCTCCCTCCCTGGACGTTGCAACGGGTCGGAGGCCGCAAATCCGGATTTCCGACAGACCGACGATTTGGAGAGACCCCCGAACACCCCGTAGATTGGCCCCAGGTCCAGCCTTTTCTCCAGGAGAAGCCATGTTCAAGCGCTCTGTTTTTTCCGTCCTCGTCCTTGCCCTCCTCCTGGGAGCGGTGTCGAGCCTGCAGGCTCAAATGGAGGTTACCACTCGGCGAGGCCCAGACGAGGGAGCCGGTCCTTTCGAGCGCCTCATTATCAGAGGCGCCATGATGATCGACGGAACCGGAGCTCCGCCCCGTGGCCCTGTGGATATCGTCATTGAGGGGGACCGAATCACGTCGATTCGATCGGTGGGATTCCCCGGTGTGCCCATCTCCGATCGAAGCAGACCCCAGGGAGCCACCCATGAGGTAGACGCCCACGGCATGTACGTTCTCCCCGGTTTCGTGGATATGCACGTCCATACGGGCGGCGTGCCAAAGGCTCCCCAAGCCGAATACATCTACAAACTCTGGCTCGCGCATGGAGTGACTACGGTTCGCGGGGTGCCTTTCGGGGGATTCGAATGGTCTTTGGGTGAGAAGGCTCTTGCCGAGCGAAACGAGATCGTGGCTCCCCGCATGAACACGACCCACCGACCCGGCACCGGGTGGGACCAGGGGCCTGTGGACGACGCCGAATCGGCCAGGGCCTGGGTTCAGTGGCTGGCCAACGTCGAGATCGACGGCGTGAAGGTGGACGGGATCAAGCTCGGGGCCTACGACCCTGAGATCATGGAGGCCTTGATCACCGAATCCAAGAAATACGGACTGTCCACCGTGGCCCACTTGGATCAGATGGGCGTGGGCCGCATGACAGCCCTTGATGCCGCCCGCCTGGGCATGGACATGATGACCCACTACTACGGACTCATGGAATCCATGCTTACCGACTATAGCATCCAGAACTGGCCGGTGGACTACAACTACAACAACGAACAGCATCGGTTCGGGAACGTGGCCCACCTCTGGTACCAGTCGGCCGAGCCGGGAAGCGACCGGTGGAGCGCCCTCATCGATGAGTTCCTGGAGTTGGACTTCGGTCTCGACCCCACCATGACCATCTACGAGGCCAGCAGAGACCTGAAGCGCGCAATGAACGCGGAGTGGCACGACGAGTACACACTCCCCTCCCTATGGGATTATTACACGCCCAGCCGCAGGGCCCACGGATCCTACTGGTTCTACTGGACCAGCGAGGACGAATTCCACTGGAAGAGGTTCTACCAGAAGTGGATGCATTTCCTGAACGACTACAAGAACGCCGGCGGTATCGTCACGGTGGGAACTGACTCGGGATTCATCTACAGCACATTCGGGTTCGAGTACATCCGGGAGTTGGAGCTGCTTCGGGAAGCCGGATTCAGCCCATCGGAGATCTTCCGGTCGGCCACCATGTACGGGGCCATGGAGCTCTTTCGGCCCACGGGTGAGTCCATCGACTTTGGGATCATCAAGCCCGGACTCAAGGCAGACCTGGTGGTTGTGGCGGAGAATCCCCTGGAGAACCTCAAGGTTCTCTACGGAACCGGTGC
>JBDHMC010000306.1:0-4435 GCA_039656355.1 Gemmatimonadota bacterium
CATTCCCCCCGGCAGCATCTGCGATCTCCTCCTCGTTCTTCCATTCTCGAATGAGGTAGGCGCCGCCGTTTCGGCCCACGTAAAGGGACTGGGTATGCTCGAAGCCGGCCCCGCTGTCGTT
Source organism: Gemmatimonadota bacterium (assembly GCA_039656355.1). GTDB lineage: Bacteria > Gemmatimonadota > Gemmatimonadetes > Longimicrobiales > Gaopeijiaceae > JABDNZ01. Next base: position 122 of record JBDHMC010000306.1, read on the forward strand.
GGTCCAAATAGAGAGGAACCCTAGCTCTGGGACTTCATCCATGAGCTTCGCCAGCATCTGGCCGTAGTGATCCCGAACCAGGGGGTGAGCGATGGTCATGTTGTACCGGGGTTTAAAACTCCGGAAGGGATGATCCACTCTGGCGCCCCGGAGCATGGGGTAACGCTTGAAGAACTCCTCCGGTACCGAACGGGGCTCGAAGCAGAGAAGGCCGGGGATGAGGCCGTATTTCCGAGCCAGTTCGGCGTTCTTCTTCAGAAACTCCAGGTTGGCGGTCAGATAGTCCCTGGGGTATAGGCCCGCCCCCAGGTCGCTTTCGACGAACTGATCCAGGGCCGGGCAGTACGTATAGAACATGGGGTAGGTCTCTTCCGGCGGCCCCGTCTCGATGGGTTCCCGGAAGGCCAACCCGTTCACCTCCATGTGGGTGAATCCCGACTCGGCCAACCGCCGGACATACGCATCGCGGTCCAAACCCTTCTGGATTCGACCTTCCTGCGTAAGGAAAAAGTCGAAAGTGGATCGTTGCCACGAGAAGGTCGTTCCCAGTTCCACCCCCCCTGCCACCCCAGAGAGGTCGTCGTCGATCCGGTCTCGGAGAAGATGGGTAACGAAAGGAAAAAGGAGGCGAAGGGGATTCACCGCAAGATACCCGGATCCGTCCTCCTCCAGGCCCATCCTGACCGTATCGGGCATCACCCCCTGCTGGCCTTGGAGGAGGTGGAAGACCCCCGGCTCGGGCCGAGTCGGGTCCGATACCGGGCCCACGGTGATGGAAGCTCCGGTAGCCTGGGCCAACTCGTCGGCAACGGTGCGGAAGACCTGGGGGAGTGCCTCCTCGGAGGACCCCCCCATCTCCACCCTGATGGAAGTCACCCGGGCCAGAGCATCCCCAATGGTCATGATTTTCGATCCTTTTTCAGGAAAAACAGGCCTTCAGGAGAAGCTGACCTCCACCACCGCCGCGCCGGAAACCCGGGAGGAAAAGTCCAGGTATCCACTTTCCCGAACACGGCAGCTTCGAAAAGCTGTCTCGGTGCCATCGACCGCTACGGATCGAGGTATTGCCCCGGGGGGGAGAAGAAGATGGAAGGCAACATCACTTCCCGTGGTCTCAATCCCCAATTCGATTCCGCCGGGGCGACACCGGTAGGTATAGCCGAACCCAGATCCTGAGCTTTCGTACCCGACCCTGACTTCCGCCTCCTCGACCCCCGCGGCAATCCATCGAGGGGAGAGGCGCACGGCATCGAATCCTCTACCCAGATCCTCGATGCCCGCCAGGCCACCCACCAGAGCGTAGAGCATGGCACTCGATCCCCAGCCGTCGGTGGGTTGGGCCTCGGGGCTGGTGCTGGCCTCTACGCTGGCCGGGGTCCCGTCGGGAAAATACCAGAGGTAACTCTCACCCCTCTCTGAGATGAGGGCGTGGTAACGCATGAGGATGTCCACACCGTAGTCTTCGAAGCCGTGATCAAAGGCGGCTTTGGCCAGTTCCCCACCCACCAAGGGCATGATGCCCCCGTTCACATAGGCGCCGGCCACCAGCTTGTCGTCTCCAAACACCCCGTCCGGGAAGGGCGGGTCGATGGAGAACCATTCAGCGAAGGCACCGCCCCCGCCCCGGCGCCGCCGATATTCTTCAATGATGGAGATGGCCATCTCGTGGGTCGCCGCTCCCCGATTGATGGCCATGGGATTGCTGAGGCTGAGTTGGGTGGACTCATCCACCCCAGGGATCTCCACCGGCACCAGCTTTTCGAAATGCCTATAGAACCGTCCGTTCCAGCAAAGGGCGTTCATCCGCTCCCGAAGATCCCGGGCTCGGTCTCGCCACAACCGGCTCCGTTCGGCGTCACCGAAGCGGTCGAACAGGGAGGCCATGATGTTGAAGGCCTCGTAATAACCGCTGTTGTCCCCGTGCATGACGCCCCAGAACGTATTCTCGTCGATCTGGAACTGAAGCCAATCGTGGCTTCCGGCGGTGTAGGCAAAATCCCAGGTGTCGATGGTGTAGGGCCTCTTCACCAGCCTCGCGTTCGACTCCCAATACCATTCGTGGCCCCGGATGTACTCCAAGGCCTTTTCCATTCCTGGAAGCAGAGCCCTGATCCAGCTGTCATCGCCGCAAGCCTGCCAGGCAAGGAAGGCCCCCTTTACGAAGCGGAATTCCACGTCGGCTTCCACGGGAACCCGGACGTACTTGGTCCAGTTCTCCTTTTCCGACGGAAGCTTTTCAGGGAAGGTGGAGACGTAGTCGAAAATCCTTCCTCGAGAGGATTGGGTGTCGGCAAAGTGCCTGACAGCGCTGGTGACATCGGGATGGAAATACCGCCCCACCCGAAGCATGTCGGAATGGTCCCTAATCCAAAGGGATTTGGCGTCGGGGGATCGGAAGCCCGTGACCCAGTCCCCATCCAGGTTCATCTCCAGAACGTCGGCCCTCAGGAAGGACCCGACCATTTCTGGGAGGGAGTCCAGGGCCGGCACGCCGGTCCTGATGACGACTCCACCACTCAACGCCGGACCTCCGCATTCCCTTCCCAGTATCTCCACTTCCCCGCCCCCAACCCCGTTGCCCAATCATCCGGCTCGAGGGTGAAAGTATTCATCCGGGCTGAGAAGAGGTCCTGATCCTGGTAGCGCATCCCCACCAGATTCGTGCCTCCCCAGGTCAAGGCTCCATCAGCGATCCGGGCAAAGAAGAAATTGGCATCGGTTGCGAAGGGCCCGTATCCGACCCGACCGGATTCGAAGGTGTACCGTGGGCGTTTGTTGGCAGCCAGGATCCCATAGTCGAGATCGGTTTTGGCCCCCACGAAGATCTCTTCACCTCCGATCTGAAGAAGTACGCCGATCCCGGCCCTTTCCTCCGGGGATTCCAGGACCTGGATATCTTCAACCGCCGAAGCCCCGATGTCCTCCCGGGGCACCGGGGACAGCACCGTGACGAAGGTCTCTACGTGACCTTCCAGGTAGTGACTGGCCAGAGTCTCATAAACTGAGATGTTGTCTTCGTTGTTCCGTCGAATATCGAAGCTGCCCTGGCTGCGAATACCGGTCTGAGGCATTTCGATGCGGAGGGCTTTGCCCTGGTGTTGCGGCTGCCCCCGGATGAAGTCCACCGCGGTGACGAAGTGATCTTCTCCCTGGTCCAGAATCGTGGTGGAATGCCAAAGGGTGGCAAAAGTGTAGTACCCCGTTTCCAGAACTTTCACGATGTCGAAGACGACGAATACGTTCTCTTCCTTCAGCCAGGTGACTACCCGATCATTCTGGATTCCGGCCGCCTCATCGGTGACTCGAGTGCGGCTCACGTCGAAGTCGTCTGCCCGCCAGAACTCGATCTTTTCCGTTTCCACTGATCGATGCCCGCCGGAGTTCTCCAGGAAGTCCCATAGTGGCTGCTCCCGACCCAGTTTCCCATTCCTCCACACCAACCGGTTGTGGAAATAGTCGGCGCGGTATTCGCCGGAGGGACCGGACGGCATCTCCGGGCGATAGCCGGCATCGTTCAGAAGCACCGATCCGTCGCTCATCATGAGGACGATGGAATTCTCGTCGGAATGGGCCAGGAGGGCGTAGGGCCCCTCGTCCCGGTAGTTCAGGAGGAGGTAGTTGGCACCGTCATCCCAGCCATCCCGGAACACGATCTTCTTCCCAACCAGATCTTCCATCACCTCCTCGCTCAGGGCCGGAGGAGCCTCTTCCGCTCCCTCTACCGACCACCGATACGCGTCCAGGAGGTTCATCCCGTCGCCGACGCCGATGGGCGCCCCTTCATCGGGACGCATGGCGTTGAAAATGCGGTGAGCAGCCCAACGGTAGTCCTCTCGGTCGTATTGGGTGGCCGCCCGCTCCAGAAGAGCCACGTAGTACGCCCAGTTGGAGTGCCAGCGGGCGTCCCCGAAGTCGGGAATCATTCCGGTTGGATCCAGGAGGTGGGTGAAGTAGTCGAAGTAATACTGGACGGTGGGAAAGTTGTAGAAGGACGGATCTCCCAAAGCATCGGCATAACGCACCAGGCTGATAAGCCATACAGGATGGTAGATCTGAGCGTCCTCCTCTTCCCATTTTCCCCAACTGTCGGCAACCAGCACCTCGGAGAGCTTCTCCCAACGAGGCGCGTCCGGATGATCGGGCATGGTCTGGGCGGCCACCAAAAGACCATAGGCCCGTAGCATGGCCCGGTTGTGGGGGCCCCACTCTGGAAAGAAAAAGACGTAGTTGGCAATCTCCGCGATGTTGGTCTCGATCTGCTGACGCTGAGCCGGAGTCAGAGACGGGCTGTCTTTGATGAACTGATACGCTTCC
>JBDHMC010000307.1:0-3683 GCA_039656355.1 Gemmatimonadota bacterium
CCGAAGCCACGAAAATCCCGAAGTCGGCGATCTTGGTTCCGAGGAGGTTGGCCAAAACCACGGCGGCCACGAAAGCCCCCAAGAGAATCTGCGTTTTTTCTTCTCTATTCATTTATCTCAGGTCTGATTCGCTTTGCGTTCATCGTATCGTCATTTGAGTACCCCAGGTGGGTTTTCTACCCAATCCTGCCCATTCCGAATGGCCGATACGGAGCCGAAGGGGTCTGCAGCGGCGATGATAGGTATCATGAGCCGTCCGTTAGCTCAAGGTCGCCGTGAGATTCTGGGGAAGGGGAGGAGTGGGAGGGCCGATTCAGATGGATGAAGGCTGGCCTCATAACCGCAAGCCCAGACCATCCCGCACGGCCTGAAGAACCTCCTCGTCCATGTCGTCCGCACCCAGCATCCACTTGAGGTAATCCGGTGCCGTGGCCGCGACCTTTCCCAGGGCCTCCCCCCTGTGCTTCCCCCGGCGGAACACTAGTTCTCCGTCCCGTCGATGGAACCACCGGTCCAACTCCGTCTGGAAGGGGCTCACCTCGTCGCAGTAGGCCTGGAGTCCATCAAGAGTTCTCGGGAGGTCCGGGTATTTCTGGAGTTGGGCGGAGAGCACGGCCGCCGTGGTTCGGATGTCCCCCAGCGCGGTGTGGGCTTCCTCATGTTCTCGGCTCAGATAGTACCGGGCGGCAGCCGAGAGATCCCTGGGCTCCTCTCGGTGAAAGATGACCTGAGCATCGATGAGGCGTCGGCCTTGAACGGAGAACGGGACCACGGCCCTCTTGAATTCGGCCAGAAGCAAGGGAATGTCGAACCGCCGAATGTTGAAGCCCGCCAGGTCGCATGGCTCCAGGAGTTCCGCCAGGCTCTTTGCCCGCGCCGAGAACGAGGGCTCGTCCGCCACGTCTTCGTCTGAGATCCCATGCACAGCCGTGGCGTCCGGAGAGATGGGGATTTCTGGATTGAACCGGCGGACGGCTTCGAGCACGTCCCCTTGGGGAGTGATCCGAATAACAGCCAACTCGACAATCCGGTCCGAAACCGTGCTCAGACCGGTGGTCTCAAGGTCAAGGAAGGCCAGCGGCCGATCCAGTTCGAAGGGAAGGATCATGTTCTTCTCTCCCAGGAGGTTACTGACCCTCGGCCTCTTCCGAGGGACGGAAGAGGGGAGGTATGGCGATTAATGCCCAAGCTGCCTCGAGAACGACGAATCCGATTCGTTGATCGACGATGGCGACCCAAAGGAGGAGGGCACCGCCGATGAGGTTCATGAGGTTGTAGAGTCGGTGTTGGGGTTTCAACCATTGTCGGTTGATTGCCAGGTATGCAGCGAGAAGAAGAAAGGCGCCCACCAAAGAAACAAGTTGAAAGAACACGGTTAGGATACCATGGTTAAGGGAATTTCCATCTTTAACACTCGCACAGGAACAAACGATCCCAAAGAGGCTGGCATGGCCGACTCAATGCGGGCGGTGGTGATCACCGAATTCGGAGGCCCGGAAGTTCTTAGAGTCCAGGATGTAGAACGGCCGGAACCAGGACCGAAGGAGATCCTGGTCCGGGTGAAGTCATCAGGGCTGAACCGTGCCGATCTCATCCAGCGGGTAGGAAGGTATCCGGCACCTTCGGGTTCCCCCCAGGACATACCGGGCCTGGAATACGCAGGGATTGTTGAGGCGATGGGTCCAGATGTCACCCTCTGGAAGATTGGCGATCGGGTCCTGGGGATCGTGGGAGGTGGGGGGTACGCTGAATTCGTTGTCGTCCATGAGCGTACGGTGGTTGGGGTACCGGCGGGGGTCGGTATCGAAGATGCGGGGGCCATTCCGGAGGTCTTCATGACGGCCTTCGATGCCCTTTTCCGACAGATGAATCTCTCCGAAGGGGAAACGGTCTTGATCCATGCCGTGGGGAGTGGGGTGGGGACGGCCGCCGTGCAGTTGACTCAATCAGCGGGAGTCCGCGCCATCGGCACCTCTCGGACCAAAGAGAAGGTGGAGCGGGCTCTGGAGTTGGGCCTGGATGTAGGGATTCTGGCCGATGAGGAATGGCCAAGGCGGGTATCGGAGGCCAGTGGCGGGGAAGGGGTCGACCTGATCCTGGATCTGGTGGGTGGAGCTTATCTGGAGGGGAACCTTCAGGTACTGGCGAATGAGGGCCGTCAAATCGTAGTGGGAGTACCATCCGGTCCCAAGGCCCAGATCGACCTGCGGCTCCTGATGGGGAAGAGGGCTCTCATCAAAGGTACGGTGCTTCGAGCCAGGCCACTGGAGGAGAAGATCAGCCTGGCTCGGGAATTCGAGCACCGGGTTTGTCCTCTCTTCGCGGCCCGGAGGGTCTTACCCATCGTCGACAGTACGTTCAGCCCGGATGAGGCATCTGACGCGCACCGAGTCATGGAGGAGAACCGAAACTTCGGGAAACTTCTTCTCCTTTGGGACTGACCCCGTCCCGCCCTGACCCCGCCCCCACCATCCCGGGCCGGATGGTAAGGGATGATGGCCCCTTGTACGGGCACCAATCCCGGCGCACCTTGCCTCCCTGACTTTTTATCGGACCCTTACCCGGGAGGCTCACGTGCGCCGGCATATTCTCCTCTTCGCGTTCGTTCTATCCTCGTCTCTAATACTGAACGGTCCAGGGACCCTTCATGCCCAGGGTGCAGGAGTTCCCCCCCAGCTGGATACGCGGATCTACGACATCATCTCTGCCGCCTCGCCAGAGAGAGTGGAAGCAGATATTCGGACCCTCGCCGGGTTCGGCACCCGGAACACGTACTCCGACACGATCTCCGACACTCGGGGGATTGGCGCAGCTCGTCGCTGGATCAAGGCCGAATTCGACAAAATCTCGGCCGAGTGCGGCGGGTGTCTGGAGGTGTTCTACCAGACGGTCATGATACCGCCTTCCTCGAGAGTGCCCGAGGAAACCGCGGTGGTGAGCGTGGCTGCCATTCAGCGGGGCACTCTCTACCCGAACAGCTATGTCATCCTCTCCGGGGACATCGACTCCAGGGCTTCAGGGGGGAACGATGGCGTGACCGATGCTCCCGGGGCCAACGACAACGCCACGGGGATGGCGGCTGCCATTGAGGCAGCCCGGCTTCTCACCAAGTATTCCTTTCCCGCCACCTTAGTCTATGCGGGACTCTCGGCAGAAGAGCAGGGCCTGCACGGCGGGCGAAAGATGGCTTCAGTGGCGTTAGAAGAGGGCTGGGACATTATTGCAGTCTTGAACAACGACATGATCGGGAATACCGAAGGAATCGACGGAATCAAGGATAACACCACCTTTCGGGTTTTCTCCGAGCCGGTACCGGCCACGGATTCTCTATCCGATCACCGTGCGCGCCGGACTCAGGGCGGTGAAGTAGACGGTCCTTCGAGGCAGATCGCGCGCTATGTGGACCGGATTGCCGATCTCTACTTCCCTAATCTGGACGCCAAGATGGTCTACCGGCTGGACCGGTTTGGTCGGGGAGGACATCATCGTCCGTTCAATGACGTGGGGTTCCCCGGAGTGCGGATCATGGAAACCCACGAGAATTACGACCGACAGCACCAAGATATCAGGGTGGAGAATGGCATCGAGTACGGAGATGTCATCGAATGGGTGGACTTCGACTACACGACGAAGATGACCGCGCTGAATGCGTCGGTCATGGCCTCTATCGCTTGGGCTCCCCC
>JBDHMC010000308.1:0-3682 GCA_039656355.1 Gemmatimonadota bacterium
CCGAGAGTTGATCCCGGCCATGGATTACCCCGAAAAGGGCGCCTGAGGGATGAGTTCGGAGTGCAACGGTGTTCCGGAGGCCTGTTGAAAACCTTCTTCCATCCTCCTGGAGTTGACCAGTGCGCTCCGCATCAAAGCGCCAGATCCCAGCCCGCTCTTCCAGTTGGGGACAGGGATCCAACCCGGAAGAGCCAACGCCTCGGGGCTGTTCCTGACAGGCGTTGGAGGGTGCGCCGATGTTTACAAAAAGGGCGCCTTCAGGGCCCAGGGCCAGACTCTTGGCTCTGTGGTTGGCCTCGTTGGGAAGCCCACTCACCAAGGTATCCGGGGGCCCGAATGGTGCCACGGATCCTTCAGGGAAAGTGTACCGAAGGACGGCGTCATCCGTGGCGAAGTACAGGTACTCCCCTCCGAGGAGAACCTCGTTCCCCCCGTTCTCACCGAAACGGTAGGTCTCGTCAGCTTGTCCGTCACCATCAAGATCCCGGAGGATCGCAACCCCACCGGGGATGACGGACCGTTCCGGACCGCGGCTGTTGGTCAGCGCCAACAAAACGTCCCCATTGTCTGCCACCTCGATGTGACGGGCCCTCCCCACCGAATCGGATACAACCTTGGCGCAGAAGCCGGCAGGAAGCGTGATGCCGCCATTGTTCGGACTACAGTCGGATTGCGCAGCGGGGATGGACTGGGGCTGGCACCCTGCAAAGACCGGGAGTAGGGCGACAAAAAGAGGTATCGGGCGGGTACGCCGCCGTGGCTCCCGTTTCATGGGGATTGCCTTTGTTGGAGTGGGCATAAGCCTTGAAGCTTCAAACAATCAGTTGGAGAGAGGAAAAGGTCAAGGGTAGGGTGGGATGGAGTCTTACGGTCGTCGTCTTGATCGCCCACCGGCTCATGGATAAGCTCCGTCCATGATTCGACACTGCCCCCGGGCCGTCGGGGGCCTCCTTTGCCTCGGCCTTTTCTTCTCGAGTGTCCCTTCGGGGGCGCTGAGTGCCGAGGTCCCTTCCCCTGCTGATTCCACACTGTTGGTCCTGGCGGCTGCCAGTCTGGCCGATGCCCTCCCCCGGGTCGCTCAACTCTGGACAGACAACGGCGGCGTCCCGGTCAGGTTTAGCTTCGGCGCCACCTCTCGCCTCGCTCCCCAGACTCTCCAGGGGGCTCCGGCGGACCTGTTTTTCAGCGCTGACCCGCGATGGATGGATTGGGTGGAGGAGCGGGGAGCCCTTCGAGGGAACACCCGTGTCGATCTTCTGGGGAATGAGATGGTAGTGGTGGTTCCATACGAGGTGGACACCGCCCTCAGGGATCCCGACGACCTGATCCGGCCATCCATTCGACACATCGCCATGGCGGGGGAGAATGTGCCTGCGGGTCGGTATGGTAAGGCTGCAATGGAATCTGCAGGGGTCTGGGGTGAGGTGGTGGATCGGGTGGTGAGGGGAGGCAATGTCCGGCGGGCATTGGAGTGGGTGGCATTGGGGGAGGTGGACGCGGGGGTGGTTTACCGGACGGATGCAATTGCAGAGACCCGGGTGAGGGTGGCCTTCGCATTCTCCCCCGAGACGCATCCACCTATCACCTATCCTGCCGCCGTCCTTGAACGCGCCCCTCTCCCAGGTGCGGCTACGGCCTTTTTGGAGTTCTGCCAGTCAGGGGAGGCCACCAGGGTCTTTCGGGAGGCAGGTTTCCTGTCCCTTCGTCGGGAATCTCCCAGGTTGCCGGAGGCCACGCAGGTGCCTGGGAGCTCGGAGTCGGCCGCCCTCCCCAACCCTTGGTCAGCCATCCGTCTCTCCTTCCTGGTGGCGTTGGCGGCCACGCTCGCCGGGTTCGTACCGGCAGTCTGGGTGGGGTGGGTCCTGGCCCGAAAAGAGTTCTTTGGAAAAAGCCTCATCGCCACTGTGGTTCTAGTGCCTCTGGTCCTTCCACCAGTGGTCACGGGGTTCATCCTCCTCAGCATCCTCGGCACTCAAAGTCCTCTAGGAGCCTGGCTCTCCAGCCTGGGGCTCCCCGTTCCTTTTACGCTCCTGGGTGCCACGCTGGCCGCCCTGATCGTGGGGCTCCCTCTGTACGTCGTATCGGTACGGAACGCTTTCCAGGCTGTGGATCCCAGCTACGAGGAGGTGGCTTGGACGCTGGGCCGACGACCCTGGCCCACCTTTGCCCGAGTCACCTTTCCTCTGGCCCTTCCCGGTATCGCAGCGGGTGCAGTTCTGGCCTTCGCCCGGGCCCTGGGAGAGTTCGGGGCTACCGTGGTGTTGGCCGGGAATGTCGAAGGAAGCACACGGACCATCGCTCTGGCAGTCTACACGTTGCTGGAGTCACCCCAGGGGCGTGAGGCGATCTGGGTCTTGGTGGGGGCAAGTGTGGTCCTTTCTCTCCTGGCCCTCCTCGGCTTCGAGACTCTCTCCCGGCACCAGAGGAGACAGATGGGGGTGCGCGGTGGCCGCTGATGGGAAAAGCGCCCTGGATTTGGATTTTCAGGTCCGTTTGGGGGCTCGGGAAATGGAAGTCTTCCTGGAAACGGAATCTCTGGCTGTAGCCGTGTTCGGGCCCTCCGGCGGTGGAAAATCCACTCTTCTCCGGATCCTGGCTGGAGTGGAACGTAGGGCCCGGGGGATTGTGCGAGTTCGGGGTCAGGTGTGGATGGATACGGAGGGAGGATTCTTTTTGGCACCCTGGGAGCGTGGGGTGGGATGGGTTCCTCAAGAATATCTCCTCTTCCCTCACCTCAGAGTCAGGGAGAACCTGAGCTTCGCGGGAGCCACACCTCAGGAGGTCGAAGAGGTGGCGGACCTCCTCATGGTGGATAAGCTCTTGAATCGGAGGCCACGGGGGCTGTCTGGCGGGGAGCAGCAACGGGTTGCTTTGGGTCGGGCCCTCCTGGCCAACCCAAGGATCCTACTACTGGACGAGCCCTTCTCCGCCCTGGACCGACCGCTTCGGAACCATGTGGCCTCTCGTTTGCGGGACTATGTACGGGAAAAGGACCTTCTACTTCTCCTCGTGAGCCATGATGAAGCGGACGCGGTAGCTCTGGCACACGAGCACTGGCTTCTCTCCGAAGGGCGGTTGGAGCGGGTGGAGTAGATCGACGGTCTGTCCCTACCGAACCTTCCTATTCTCTTTTTCCTCCAGCCATTGCCAGGACCTCGGCAAACTCGTCGGGCAACGTGGATCTACGAACCCCGTCCTGGGCTCGCTCCAGGTCATACTCCACCCGCACAAACTCCGGCCTCACGTGAAGCCCTTCGCTCCCCTCTTCGCTCCCCCCCAGATGCAGCAGGAGATAGCAGGCCCTCCAGTCCCCGTCTTTCGGACGGCCCACTGAGCCGGCATTGATGAAGTGGATGCCACCGATTTCCCGGTGCCAGGGTTTGTGCGTGTGCCCGAATACAACGGTGTCCCCCGAACGGGAACCCAACTTGTCAGCCATCTGCAGGCAGAAGGAGTCGGGGCGGTCCTCCGTCCAGTAGACGGTGTTGAGAGTGGGGTTGCCGTGAATGAGGGTGATTTTCGGCCCCGCCAGGTGTCCACCCAATGGCCGGAGATCCATTCGGAACGGAAGGGACCCAAGGTAAGCGCGGGATTCTTCAGATGTGTGGTCCAAAGTCCAGGAGAAGCTCAGGTGAGCCAATTCCACATCCTTGGGATCCTCATAGCCGCACCCACAGTGATC
>JBDHMC010000309.1:0-3669 GCA_039656355.1 Gemmatimonadota bacterium
TCCAACGCCACCACCTTGTGTTGGATCTCCGTATGACACAGTTGGCACTCTACGTTGTGTTCGGCGATGTGGATTTCATGAAGGAGGGTCGGATTGTCGAACTCTTCGATCCGGTCCCGAAGGTTGTGGCATGTCCAGCACCTCTGCTCTTCCGCCGCCCCATCTCCCACCGCTACGTCCGAGTGGCACTTTTCACAGGAAACCAGATCTTGGACGATCTGCTCGTGGTCAACGGGGACCCCCTCGTACTCGAGGTTGGGAGGAGAAGGATGGCAGCCGAGACACCCTCCCAGAGGCTGGCCCTGAGCCTGGTCCTTGAAATGACAGAGATTACAGGTTGTGGGAGTGACCGTGAGATGTTCACCCTGCACGATCTGGGAATGACAGGAGGTACATCGAAGGTCTTTGCCCCGACGTAACTCCCCGAGGTGCTCCTGGTGATCGAAACGGACCCCCCTATACGACACCACCCCCAGTCGCTGCTCGAGGTGACATCCTTCCCGGGTACAAGCCGCATCCTCGATCTCCGCCCAGGGCTTTTCCTCGAAGGTCCTGGTGATGTACTTCACGACCTGATTCGCGGCCGCAACCTTGCCCATTGCCTCGGCTTTGATCCCCGGAGCGTAATGGCACTTAATGCATGGGACCGTGTTGTGGGAGGAGTTCTGCCACGATTCGTAATACGGTTCCATGTTATGGCAGTTGTTGCAGAAACCCGGCTGTGCCGAATACTCGAGGAAACCCACGGTACCCGCAGCCCCCAGGACCGCTATGACCACGGCGGCCTGGACCAGCAGGATCATAATCTTCCGGCGTCCCTTCACGATTCCATTCCCCCATCCATACCCCAGGTCCCGTCCCCATCCCTAGCCGCCAACTTTCGCCGCTTTCGGAGGGCAAGGAGGATCCCGCCCGTAAGGAGAACCCAAAAAGGAATGGCGAGGAGCTTCCTCTCCCAACGATGCTCCTCCACCGATTCGGCCCGTTGGGTGATCCCCTCCGACCATGAAGAGATCCCCATAGTCAGATTCTCCACCGAGTCCGGATCCAAGGAGTGGGCCAGAACCATGAGCTCCCGCAGGTCGGTCTCCACCTCCAAAAGGCGGATCTCTTCGTCTTCGGTTCGCTCCCCGGCCACGATGAGGGTGCGCACGGCATCCCGAGCCCGTTCACCCGCAGCTTCAGCCTTGGCGATCAGCTCCTGCAGCTGAAGTCCCGAAGTACTCTCTTGGGATCCGGCCCCGTGGCATCCCTCACAGAGTCCCCCAATTTCTGTGAAGGAAGGCATGGTCGTTCCGTGATTCGCGTGGCATCCCGTGCAGGGGGTCCCCCCTCCGGTTGATTCATCGGATCCTCCATGAGGACCCTTGAAGTAGGCCTCTCTCACCAATTGATGGCATTTCCCACAGACGTTGGGAATCTCCTGCACACCAGGCGGAAGAGCTGAATGGGAGCCGTGACAGGACGCACACTGGGCAGACTTTTCATTATGCCTCTCATGAAGAGCCTCTCCGTGGGCACTTTCCGACCAATCCTCGAATTGATCCGTGGCAAGACCCGCCGGGACCCGGGCCCCGTCCGAGTGACAGGCGGAACAAGTTTCTGAGATTCGGGCTGCATTCACCGGACTTCTGGGATCGGTCCTGGGGAAAATGGCATGAGCGCCGTGACAGTCTCCGCAGGAGGGAGCCAGCGTGTCTCCTTCCATCAGGAGTCCTTGTCCGTGCCGGCTTTCCAGAAACATTTCCCGGGTAACCGGTTCCAGGGCATATTGCCGCATCTGGGGGATGTCCCCATGGCAGGTTAAGCACTGAGCTACAGCCTCAGATTTATTCAGCGCTCCAGCAAATCCTCCCGAATGGGCCGTCTCGATCTCGAACTGGGTTGGGTCTCCACCATGGCAGTCGGTGCATTGGATGCCCCGGCTGGAGTGCACCCCCTCCGAAAAGTCAGCCCTCATCTCTGTATGGCACATGAGGCAGGAGTACTCCTCGCCCATGATCTCCTGAGAAAGAGCTGAGCTCACCGAAATGGAGAGGAAGGCCAGAGCCGCACAAACGGAGCGCATGGTCAATTGCCTCCCATGGAAGCCCCGGCCCCCAAGCTCAAACCCGCAAGCAGAGAACCGAGAAGGAAAAGAAGGAAGAGACCGAAAAGTCCCATCGCCACGGGTCTCCGCGAAAACTCACGGTCTTTGGATCGCTCGATAAGGGGGAGAACCGCCAGCGCCAAGAGAAGAAGGACGAGCCCGATGAAGCCCAGACCCCCGGGAAGCCGACCGGCTCCCACGAGAATCGCCGTGGGGATCCCCAGGGCCGGGACGTCACCCGGGACGGAAAACGGATCCGCCGGATCCCCGAAGGGTCGTGGGAAGTAGGCAGCCAACGTCACCACCGCCATCAGAGTGACAAAGGCCACGGTAAGCTGCCGAAGCATGTGATTCGGGAAGAACGGCTCCCCTTCCTGATCGTCGGTGCCCTCCACAGGCGCAACTCCGTGCTTCCGTACGAGCTGGAAGTGCAAGGACAGGAAAAGGAGTAGTACCCAGGGCAAGAGGATGACGTGGGTAGCGTAATACCGGCTCAGGGTGGCTCCACTAACGAACTCATCCGCTCGTAAAAGCTGGGCAATCATTCCGCCCAGTAGCGGAATATTCTCCAGATGGTCAATGCCTCCAGCTGTACTCCAGTAGGCCCATTGGTCCCATGGGAGCAGATATCCTGACATGACGAACAGGAGCAGAGTGATGAGGAGAAGGATCCCCATGAGCCAGGTGGTCTCCCGCGGGGCCCGGTATGTGCCCGTGTAGAGAACTCTGAAGAGGTGGAAGAGGACCGCCAGGACCACCAGACTGGCCGACCAGTAGTGGGCGTGCCGGACCAACCATCCGAAAGTGATCTCCGTTTCCAGGTACTGAAGACTGGGGTAGGCCTCAACGGTTGAAGGTCGGTAGTAGAAGCTCAGCATAACCCCTGTGGCCACGAGAATCATGCAAAGGAAGTAGGTGGCACCACCAAATGCGTGCTTCCAACCCACGAACCCAGGGATCCTTCTCCGCATGGATGCCCGCCATGCCTCACCCAGGGGGAGGCGGTCATCAATTGGACCGTAGAGAAGCCCGAACAACCGAGGAATGCTCAGGATACGAGCGTCCGTCGCCTTCTCCAGCCATTGGAGGACTGGGCTCTTCTTCTTTTCCCGTCCGTTTTGTGCCTGCCCGGAGTCGCTCACGATCCACTCCCGATGTTGATTACCCCATCCCGGATGAGGACCGAGTACGTCCGGAGAGCGCGGTTGTCGAGCCCCGCCACAACAAATCCGTAGGGATTGTAGATCTGGTAACTACATGGAGAATAGATCCTCCCCAGAGTCTTATCCCATTGGAGCACACACCCATCGGCCGGGGATTGCCCTTCCAAAGCGGTCACCTCTCCCGAGGCCGTGCGGACCACCAGAATCAGCCGTTCCCCCCATCGTTCCAACCGAAAGGAGTTCTCTGGGAAGTCCTCCAAGTTGGCAACCCGGATGGAGGCTTCAACCTCTGGAATGAACAGGGGTTCCTGGGGAAGGGCGTAAACGAGAAAGATGAGGAGGCCTGTCGCAACCCCGAATACAGAAAGGCCCGCCAAACACCAATCCCAAAAATCCCAGTCGGCCACAGCAACCTCC
>JBDHMC010000310.1:0-3662 GCA_039656355.1 Gemmatimonadota bacterium
GCCTGCACCGTGTATTCGCCGGCTGGAATGAGACCCAGGCCCTCCATGGGAAATCCGTATACCGTGTCACCGATGACGGCGTCGGATCCAGGGACCCACCCATCGACGTCGATTCCAAAGACCTGCTGACCGGTGGGTCCAGGAGCCACCTGGGACCGCGGCTCCCCATCTTCCTCCTTGGACACGACCAAAATCAGGCGGCCATCCTGGGGCTCGGAGGTGAGGGCATCAGAAACGGAGACCGCGAACTCCAACTCCGAAGGGGGTGCCCGGTATTCGGACCAATCCCCTCCCTCGGAACAGGAGACGGTGAAGAGGTAAACAAAAACGAGGAGGAGGAACACCGATGACCGGTTCATGGTTCGGACTCCTTCCAAAGGCAGATCTTACGGCCAGTTCCCAAACGGATCGTCGATGGACGGGCTCTGAGGGGTAAACAGCCTGGCACCGTCCTCGGTGATATACATGCAGTCTTCCAGCCGGACCCCGAACTCTCCAGGGATGTAGATTCCCGGCTCATCACTGAATGTCATTCCTGGTTCGAGTTGGAGGGTGTTCCCCTTCACCAGGTAGGGCCATTCGTGGCCGTACATCCCAATGCCGTGCCCCACCCGATGCGTGAAGTAGGTGTACTCGGGACCGTAACCGGCTTCCTCAATCACGCTGCGGGCAGCTTCGTCCACATCCTGCGCTTCCACGCCCGGCGCCGCTGCCTCAAGAGCTGCTGTCTGCGCCCGATGCTCGATTTCAAAGACCTGGCGCATCTTGTCGGTGGGTTCTCCCAGAAGGAAGGTCCGACTGATATCCGACCGGTATCCCTCCGCACCGCATCCGCCGTCAATGAGGAGGATCGAACCCTCTTCGATGACCTGTGGCGTTACGGATCCGTGGGGAAGAGCCGAGTACACACCCACCTGAACTCCGGCACCGCCCGAAAAGCCCTGCTGACTATGCGCCATGGAGACAAGGGTTCTGAAGTCTCCCTGGGTCATCCCCACCTCCAGGGACTCATACGCCGCTTTGTACGCAGTGAGCGTGACCTCATTGGCCAGCTGCATCAAAGCCAACTCGTGCTCGTCCTTCACGCCCCTACAACCTGCAGTGATGGGTGTCCCACTCGTGACTGAAAGGGCCGGAGCTACTTGGGCCACGCCGTCACTGTATGCGAACCGAACCGTCTCCTCGACCCCTAGTCGCCCTGTGCCGAGACCACGGGCCCGGAGGCCACCCGCCACCAGGGCATGGGGACTTTCGTGCTCATGCCAGGTGAGGACCTCCGTGTCCTCCAGCGGCCCTCCCTGAAGCTGTTCCCTCGCCCGATCCTCCTCGAACGCGGGACTGACCAGGAAGGCCTGACCACTTACGGGGATGATTACGGAAAAAAGTCGCTCCGAAAGACCCCATTGGATGTCAGTGAAATAGCCGAGAGAAGTCCCACCCGTGAGCATGAGGGCGTCCATGCCATGATCCACCATGAGTCGCCGGGCCTTCTCGATTCGACCCATGCGTTCCTCAACCGAAATCGGTACGGCCTCGTGGGCCCGAGAGGTGAGAGCCGCAACGGACGGGGGCCGGCCGGCACCCGAGCCGATACCGCCGGCATCTTCCCCAGAGGGATCCCCTGACCCCTGGCAACTAACTGCAACCCCGGCAGCAGCGAGAGAAGAAACACCTAAGAAGTGGCGTCGCGAGATCATATCAGTTTTCATCCTATCGGGTTTTTGGAGCAGGCCTGGGAAACGACTCGGGCCCAAAAACAGGGCCCCCTCAGCGGAGCAAAGACTCCGGCAAATCAGCGACAACGTAGGCCATAACGGCCATCGCTGCCACGCAGCGAGCCACCTCCTCGGGGTCCAGCTTGTCCAGGGTGTCCGCATTGGTATGGTGATACCAGAAGTATCTGGTGGGCTCCACATTCAGTCCCATCCCAGCCATACCCCGCTCCATCATGGGCCCGATGTCGGCTCCTCCACCTCCCCTGGTGATGGTTCCTGCACCCAAGGGTTCGAGGATCCGGCCAATCTCCTGGACCATGGTGAAAGCCTGATCCGAACCCGTGAACCCGAACCCCAGCGGAGAGAAGACACCCCCGTCGGATTCGATGCCCAGGACATGGGTCTCTGAATCCCGCCCAGGCGCCTCGGCATAGGCTTGGCCGCCGTAGATCCCCACTTCCTCGGCCGTCCATCCGACTACTCGAACCGTCCGGCGCGGACGAAGGCCCAAGACCTTCATGAGCCTGACCGCCTCCCAGGCAGCAACCACTCCCCCGGCATCATCCATGGCGCCCTGTCCCACGTCCCAGGAGTCAGAGTGGCCTCCTAGGACTACGACCTCGTCCGGGTGTTCCCAACCTACGATTTCGGCCATCACGTTTCGAGATGGCACCATACCCTCACTCCGCGCTTCCATCTTCAGAAGAATCTCGATTCGTTCCCCGCGATCCTGCATCCGGTGGAGCATCTCAGCATCTTCCAAAGTCAGGGCAGCATGGGGGATCTCAGGAACCCCTTCCTGATAGCTCATACCACCCGTGTGGGGCGTGTTCATGGAGAAGGGTGTCACGGACCGGATCAGGCTGGCCACCGCCCCGACCTGCGCTGCCGCCACGGCCCCGCGACTCCTGTACTGAACGGTTTGGCCGTACGTAGTGAAGGGGACATCGAACAGGACGACCT
This sequence comes from Gemmatimonadota bacterium, assembly GCA_039656355.1. GTDB lineage: Bacteria > Gemmatimonadota > Gemmatimonadetes > Longimicrobiales > Gaopeijiaceae > JABDNZ01. Next base: position 2,679 of record JBDHMC010000310.1, read on the forward strand.
TCCCCTGGGCCTCGGAAGCCAGAGCCTCCAGCTCTGAAAAGCTCCCCACCACCAAAACTTCCCCCCGGATCCCCTCAGGAGGCGTGCCGATACTCCCTCCCAAACCCAAGAGCGCCATAGATTTTGCCCTGGGAGAGATCAGCTCCACCGACTCCTGCCCACGAATCCATCGGGGAACCATGACTGATTCGGCCCGTACGTTCTCCAGCCCGTCTTCTGCCATGCCTTCCAGAATCCAGTCCAACGAGGCTTCCAGGCTTTTCGTTCCGCTCAACCTGGAGCCGAACACATCCACCAGCTCACCCAGGCGATCCCAAGCCACCGAGCTGGCCATAGCCGCGTCCACCAACTGCTGGGCAGCTGCCCGGGTTTCCTGGGGGATGGAGGGGGTTTGTGCCTCCAGGAGCGAGGGTCCCAGGACGAGGCATGGAAGTAGGGTAAAAAGAGGGAGGAACCGGGCCGATGGGGATCGGACTCGTGACATGAAAAACTCTCTCCGTTTGTTGATTCGGGAATCAGGGGGACCCGAAGATCTACACGTACCTGAGGAGAAAGTCCACGCCAAAAGGGAGTTTCTAGCCGAAAAGGCCCAGGAAGTAGGGAGCTAGAAAGACGGCCAAGGTAGCCAGACTCCAGCCAGCCAGAACGTCCCCGGGGTAGTGGACACCCAAATAACACCGAGTAAGGCCCACCGCCATTCCGAGAACCAGAATCGAAACCCCAAGGGGAAGAGGAAGCACCAGAGCCAGTGGGAGAACGATGGACAGAGACCCAGTGGCGTGCCCCGACGGAAAGCTGAATCGGTCCGGGGCCTGGATGAGAGAACTTATCCCCACTGGAAGGTCGGGCCGAGTCCTGGAGAAGGAGCGCTTTAGGACCTGGCTCAAGAGGAATGAGAAGGCCAAAGAGAACGCCGGAACGTACCGGGCCCCACCCAGATCACCAAACGCTCCAAGGGCGAGCCCACCGGCAATGATGATGGCC
>JBDHMC010000311.1:0-3659 GCA_039656355.1 Gemmatimonadota bacterium
CGTGCATTCCCTGGCTTTGGTTGTATACGCCCCACCCGGCTCTTAGGGAGGTTCGATCTCCCAACTCCACCAGGGCATGTAGCCGGGGCGAAAGATCGGAGTCCCCGGTGTGTGTTCTTTTGTCGTAGCGAAGACCTACTTCGGCCGTCCCCCAGGGTACCGGTCGAAATCGCAGGGCCCCGTACGCTTCATACTCGGTGCCGGTGGGGTTGAGGCGAACCAGGACGGCGTCCGTAACGCCTACCAAGTCGCCGCTTGGCGCTGAGGCCAAGGTTCGCGTCCAGTTCGAGTAGTCGTACTGGCCATAGAGGCGGTTCACTTGGATCCCGGCCCTGGCGGCCACCCGGTCCCCGAAGTCGACGGTCCAATCCTGTTTTACCCCCACGAACTCGAACTTGGCTTTGTCGAAGACGTCGACCATTTCCGGCCCCTCGACGCGGCCTGGTTCGGACATGAAACCCACGCGGCTTCTACTGATTCCTCCGGCGGAAACCACGGTCTGGGCTCGGATCCGTGGAGTAAAAAAAGCCTTCCAGGTGAGCCAGCCGTAGGTGTTCCCCCATGCTGTGGAGAGCTCTCCGTCCTCATCCCCGTCTCCCAGGACATCCGGGTCCAAGTCCAAGCCGTCACCGGCTTGGAGGATGTGAGCGGAGAGAACATGCCGAGAACCCAGTTGATACCTCACCTTTCCAAGCAGGTCGTGATACTTGGGGGAAAGGCCGTTGTCCACGTCGGTCAGCCGGAAAGCGAGATCCATATAGCCCCTGCGCCCGGAAAAGAGCCATTGTCCCCTGCCACCGGCGAACGCTCCCTGAGACATGACTGTGGCGTTGGTGATGGAGAGGCCAAGTGTGGTACGGGTGCCTTCGGAGGGGGGATTCCGGGTCTCCATATCAAAGACTCCCGCCGCCCTGTCTCCGAAGTCCACGGGGAAACCACCTGCGTGGAGGTCGATGCTTCCGATGGCATTGATGTCCACAATCCCCAGAACCCCCTCGAAGTCCTTCAGGTGGTAGGGCTCATAGAGTTCCATCCCGTCCAGTAGGATAAGGGTTTCCCGGTCTTGTCCTCCACGGACGTAGAGGCGAGTGGAGATATCCCCGGCCGCGATGCCAGGGAGCCTCTTTAGCGACCGGAAGACGTCCTCTCCTACCTGGGGGACGGTCTCGATTTGTTCCCGCGTAAGCGTTTGGAGCGCCACCGACTTGGTGTCATCCAGAATCATGAAGGTCCCGGGTGAGACCACCAGGGCCGAAAGGGGGATCACTCCCTGTGTGAGTCGAACCTCCACCGTGGAAGTGTTGCCGGCAGAGACCTCGATTCCCGAGACAGCGGCTGATTCCCAGCCGAGACCTGTTACTGTAAGGCTGTAGGTGCCCGGGGGGACATTCACGAGAATGAAGCGGCCATTCTCATTGGAGAGTGAGCCTCTCCCGTCGCTCAGCTGGATGAGTGCGTTCGGAACTGGGGCGTCGTTGGCTCGGTCCAGAATGAGTCCGGCGATGACGCCCAATTGGGGCTCTTGGGAGTCGGGCGGGCGTGGCGAGATTCGAACCTGATTTCCCAAAGCGTCGAAGATCAGGTTGGTGCCCTGGAGGAGAAACTCCAGAGACTCCCCCAGGGTCTGTTCGACGCAAGGGCAGGAGACCACGCGATTCACCGGCACGAAGTCCGGACTGTAAACGAGGAAGGCGCCTGTCGCTCGCTGGAGCTGGTTCAAAGCCTCCCTCAGGGGCACGTCGGTCAACTCCAGGCCGACGATGCGGTCCAGGGGTGGCGGCTGATCCTGTGCGCCAGACCTGCTGGGAGCGCCCAAAACCATGGCCACCACCAGGCCTACCGGAAGAATGCGGCCCCAAGGCCTTCTTATGAAGACCTCCCAACTCATTGCCCTTCCCCGCTCCCCATGGTCACCCTGCCGTCCTCCGTTCGGCATGCCGCCTCGGTCACCACGCAAAGGGATTCTGCTATGGCCTCGAAGGACTCACCTTGGAACCACGCTGTGACTCTTCGCTGGGACAGAGCAGGGCTTTCGATTCGAAGAATCCGACCGTACTGCCGGGAAACCTCCTCAACGACCTGGGAAAGGGGCGTGGCTTGGAAGACCAGGGTCCCCTCGGGCCAGCTCATGAAGGCAAACACGTCGTCTACCTCCCTGGCCACCGGCTCCTCCTGAGCTACCATCCGGGCGACGCTTCCGGCGGGGACTTCCATAGATCCCCCCTGGTTCGACACTCGGACCAGGCCCTCCACCACCACCGTCTCAACCCCGTCTCCTTCCGTATCCACCTGGAATCGAGTCCCCAGAACACGGACCTCCCCGGCGCCGGCGCGAACCACGAAGGGGCGGGTCTCGTCCCGTGCCACCGCGAAAAATGCCCGGCCGTTCAGAGAAACTTCCCGCTGCCCTTCCGCCTCCCACTCCCGCAGGGTGCTCCCTTCGGCCAGCCGAACGAAGCTCCCGTCTTCCAACGTGACCGTGAGGCTCCCGTTTTGAGCGGCTTCATGGACAGCAAGAGGTTGGGGCCCGCCATCACCAACCACCTGGATCCCTAGTCCGACTGCGGCTACTGATGCGGCCAACAAGCCCCATCCCAGCCATGGACGGCGGGTTTGGTTTGGCCTGCCCCCTCCCGAACGCCTTATCCCATCAAGAGAGATCGGCGCAGCCGCGAGAATGTCTTCCACCTTTGGTGGTCCTGAGGCGGGAACTACAACCTCTGGAACCGTGAGGCTCCAAACTCGAGCCATCTCCTGGAAGTGCTCCTCGTTTTCGGGCGTGGCCTCCCTCCAACGCTTCAACCGCCCCTCCTCGAAGGGGGAAGCGGTGCCGCTGAGAATTTTGATGATCAGGTCGTCCATCGGAGACCTCCCATCGGTGGTGTCGGAAGTGCCTTCATCCGGTACACGATCGTCGGCCCCATCTCTACCAACCCCCCGTCCCGGATTCGTGTCTTCTGGCCCCTTAACCATCCATCTGCTCCCTGTCTGGGCCGGTGTCTTCGGCGTCGTTTGTTGAAGCTGAGCGGTCAGAGAAGTAGGGCCTCAGGGCCGTCCTGAGGTCGGCCATGGCCAGGCTCATATGATTGGCAACCGTTTGAGTGGAGAGGTTCATGACCTTGGCGATCTCTTGGTAGGATAGGCCTTCCTCCCGAGCCAGGCGGAAGACCTCCCTCCTTCGCTGGGGAAGGCGGGCCACAGCCGCCGCGGCGAAACGGTGGAGTTCCGCTCCCTGGACGTTCTCGTAGGGAGTCCTTGGGGAGGGAGGGGGAGTCGCGCCAACCTGGGCTTTTTCCCGGCGGTCTCGTTTCCTGAGCTCGTCTAGGCAGGAGTTCCTGACAATGGTGTATAGAAGAGACCGAATCGAACCATCCAGCTCCAACTCTTGTCGCCGGGACCAGAGGCGAACGAAAGCCGTCTGAACGTTATCCTCGGCATCTCCAGCTCCGGCAAGGATTCTATGGGCGAACCCTACCAGAGCTGCCCAATACGAATCCATGAGTTGTCGAAGGGCGGCGGGATCGTCCGACCGAAGCCCCCTGACCAGAGCGGCATCGGTTGTCACGACGGAGCCCGTTTTCGGTGGTGCCATGGGGTTCCTTCCGCCAAGGGAGACATCCTCACCTAGGGTAATGACCCCTACGACCTTTGTCTCGTCA
>JBDHMC010000312.1:0-3650 GCA_039656355.1 Gemmatimonadota bacterium
TCTTACCCGTCAGCCCTGACTCGCTCAGGGAAAGACGGCGCAGCCCCCGTCCGGCCTAGGCCGGGCGGGGGTTTGCCTTTGTATAGTATGAGCAGGGAGTTCTGGGGTGCGGTGTGGGGAGAGCAGGCCTCAGTTACTGATTCTCGTCCCCCTGTAGGTCCGACAACTCCGCCTCCACCTCCTCCAGAAGGTTCACCTTCGCCTCATAGGGGAGGAAGGCGGCTTGAAAGCCCAGGAGGGACACCTCCATGAGCTCCTCCCAGCTGAGCCCTAGATGCTGGTGGGCAAGCCAATACTCGTCGGTGAGGGAGGTTCCGGAGATGAGGCGATTGTCGGTGTTCAACGTCACGACCAGACCGGCATCGAAGTACCGGCGGAACGGGTGCTCTGCGAAGGTGGGAGCCACGCGGGTCTGCACGTTCGAGGTCAGACAGACTTCAAGGGGGATCCGGAAGTCGTTGACGAAGCGTTCCAGCGCAGGGTCTTCCAGGAGGCGGGTCCCGTGGCCGATTCGGCGTGCGTGGCATTCGTGGACGGCCTGGGCGATAGACTCTGCGCCATCCCCCTCCCCGGCGTGTATGGTCAGGCCCAGGTTATGGTTTGTCGCGTGCTGGAAGGCCTCCTGGTGCTCCCGAGCCGGGTTCCCGGCTTCGGCCCCGGCGAGGTCGAAAGCTACCACCCCCTGATCCATGAACTCTACCGCCAGCTCCGCGAGTTGCAGGGAAATCGAAGGGTCGAGGCTTCTGATTCCGCAAATGATCAGGCCAGTCCGAATTCCGAACTCGTCCTCTGCCCTGGCCAAGCCTCGGAGGGGGGCCGCCACCGCTTCCCCAAGGGACATTCCCCCATTGGTATGGAGAACCGGGGAGTAACGGACCTCTACGTACCGAGTGTTCTCACCGGCAGAGTCCCCGGCCAGCTCGTAGGCCGTTCTCTCCAAAGCCCCCGGGGTCTGCATGACAGAGAGGGTGACCGCAAACTTCTGGAGGTATTCCACCAAACCCTTGGACTCGGTCGCCCTGATGGTGTTCGCCAACTCGAGGGGCTCCGAGGCCGGGAGGGTCACACCCTGGGCGGAGGCCAGCTCCAGCATGGTGGAAGGTCTTAAGCTCCCATCCAGGTGGACATGAAGCTCCGCCTTCGGAAGGGCCTGAAGCTTCTCTCTGGTGACCTCAGTGGCCATGGGGCGGCTCCAGGGTCAACAACACTTCACCTCCCCGGGTTTGATGAGTCCTTTTTCCAAATCCACCAAGGGGGCCGGATACTCACCTGAGAAGCACGCGTTGCAGAAAGGCCCCGCCTCTTCTACAGCCCCTTCCATTCCCTCCAAGGAGAGGTAGCCGAGGGAATCCACCCCCAGAAGTTCCTGTATTTCCGGGATGGAATAGCGGTGGCCCATGAGTTCTTCCTTGGTGGGCATGTCGATCCCGAAATAGCAGGGAAATCGTACTGGTGGGCTGGCAATGCGGAGGTGAACCTCAGAAGCACCGGCCTCTCGGATGATATTTACCAGGCTCCCACTGGTGGTACCCCTTACCAAGGAATCGTCCACCACCACAACCCTCTTTCCTTCGAGAACCCCTCGTACCGGGGCATACTTCACTCTGGCACTGAAGTCCCGGTCCGCCTGGGATGGCTTAATGAAGGTCCGGCCCACGTAATGGTTCCTCAGGAGCCCGAGCTCAAAGGGTACCCCGCTTTCCTCGCTGAAGCCCAAAGCCGCCGAGTTCGCGCTGTCGGGCACGGCAAGAACTGCGTCGGCTTCCACCGGGTGTTCCCGGGCCAGCTGTCGCCCGAAGGCCCTACGGGCTCGGTCCACGCTGGGTCCGAACACGCTCGAATCGGGACGGGCGAAATACACCAACTCGAAGATGCAGGGGGCCTGTTGGATTGCCGGCGCCAGGTTCCGAAGAGGCTTGATCTCCGAACCGTGGAGCTTGAGGACCTCCCCTGGGTGGATGTCGCGAATGAACTCAGCGCCGACGATGTCCAGGGCACAGGTCTCGCTGGCCACCATGAAGCCGTCGCCCTTTCTGCCCAGCACGAGAGGGCGAAACCCCCTTGGATCCCGTACTGCGAACAGGGTCTCACCCACCAAGATGATGAGGGAGAATGCTCCCTCCAGGTAGGTGAGGGCATCATCGATTTGGCCTTCGACCGTTTCGTGCCTGGAGCGGGCGATCAAGTGGATGATCACCTCTGAGTCCGAGTCGGTCTGGAAAATGGCCCCTTCCTGAACCAACCTATTCCGGATGTCGTGAGCGTTGGTGAGGTTCCCGTTGTGTGCAATGGCAAGGTCGCCCTGAGAGTACTGGACCATGATGGGCTGGGCGTTCGCCAGATGACCGCTCCCGGCGGTGGAGTAACGGACGTGTCCCAGGGCCGTAGTGCCAGGGAGGGATGCCAGCACGTCGGCGTCGAAAACCTCAGCTACCAATCCAAGGCGCTTGTGCAGGTGGGCCACGCCCTCATGCACCGTGCAGATGCCGGCCGACTCCTGGCCCCGATGCTGGAGGGCATAGAGGGCAAGGAACGCCATCTCGCCGGCTCGTTCCATGCCTGTGACTCCCACGACACCACACTCATCTCTTGGGGACTCTTCCAAGAGATGTGTGGGAACCGACTCTGTCTTTCTTGTCATTTTCCGACCTTAGGGGGGCCCATTTGGCTGTTCATCCTTCTCCTCCTCGGCTCCAGGAGGTCGCGGCCGTCTCCTTTTCCTTCTCCTGAAACGACCCGGAGCCAGATCCCGATAATCGACGGTCCGCAACTCGGCTCCCGAGTCGTCCTCATCTTCCTCTTCATCGAGAAGGGGATCCCGTTCCGGCAACCGGTCCAACAATCCGAGGGCCACGGCCTTCAGAAGACCCCAGGAAGTGTAGAGAACCAGGGCTGGGAAGAAGTAATAGCGGGGAACTGTGATGGCTAAAAAGAGGGCCCCCAGAATAACGACCGTGTTGAAGAGCCCGCGCTTGGTACGAAAGCCGATCCGGGGAACCAGGGCATAGGGAATGTGGCTCATGAGAAGGACGGAGAGGATCACCGTTACGACGCCCATGATCCTCGCCCATGGCAAATCCCCCAGCTGAGCCTGGAAGAAGGCCGTTTGGCTGAAGGGGTAGTACGTGGCCAGGATCATCCCGGAGGTGGGGCAGGGAAGGCCATGGAAATGGGTTTTGGCCTCGCCGCCCTGCTCCACATTGAACCGTGCCAACCGAAGGACGACGGCCGTGACGTAAGCAAAGGAGAGGATCCACCCCCATGCGGTGTCAGAGAGGTAGAGTTGGTAGAGAATGAATGCTGGTGCAACTCCGAAGGAGATGGCATCCACCAGAGAATCCAGCTCTGCCCCGAAGTCAGATCCGGTGCGAGTGAACCGGGCAATCCGTCCGTCGGCCAGGTCGAAAATGGCGGCGAAAACTATGAACCAGCCAGCCCAGATCAGGTCACCCCGGGCTGCGGTAACCAGTGCGTAGATTCCGAAGAACAGGTTTCCGAGAGTGAACGCCGAGGGAAGGATGATGATCCCCTGACGAAGTTGGGGTCTCCTGCGACGCCTATCCCCGGGGAGCCCGGATTTGGTCTTTCTCAAACCCTCCCTCCTTCCGTGGATTTTGGGATCCTGGCCAAGGCCGTCAATCCTCCTTTGG
>JBDHMC010000313.1:0-3647 GCA_039656355.1 Gemmatimonadota bacterium
TTTGCCCTCGCTGCCCTTCAACTTCTTCCCCCGGGCGTTTACCTGGCCATGAACGGGGAACTCTTCAATCCGTCCCAAGCGCAAAAGAACATGGAGTCGGACCGCTTCGAAAGGGCTTCCCAGGGTGCTTAAGGATTTCTTGCTCCATCCCCTCGCAGGGGGATGTCAGGTCTTCCCCGGGAGAGCACGAACCTGGGCATTTTTGAGGCTCCTCTTGTGAGGTAGGCAAAAGGGAATTAGCTAATAGGGGTGGTTTCGGCGTAATTCCCCCTTGCGGAAGTGCAGCACAATCGCAATTCGTTAGGAAACATTGGGACTTGTGCGGCGTACTGAAACCCGCTAGCGATATCCAATAGGCACATAAACGAGATCGAGATGGTGAGTCGCCAGTGGGTTCAACCGTTCCCCTCAAGCGACAGCGATCTGTAAGCGTGAAGTAGAAGTCGAGCACACCAACCCTTCAGGAGGCCCAGATGAACAAGACGGAGATGGCGGAGAAGTTGGCGAAGAGTTGTGACCTGTCCAAGGCGAAAGCCGTCGAGGTCGTGAACACGATGTTCGATACGGCCGCAGGTGGCGGGATCATCGCCATCGAGCTCGACGCCGGACGGAAAGTCGGGATCACCGGCTTCGGCACATTCTCCACCAAGTACCGTGCGGCCCGGACCGGCCGGAACCCTGCCACTGGTCAAGAGATCACGTTGGCCCCGAAGACTTATCCCGTCTTTAAGGCCGGCAAGGGCCTAAAGGACCGCGTAGCTAGCTGAGCTCAACGGGTAGGTGCGGCTCGCGGCCCCCAGGCGTCTGGCCTGGGGGCCCCAGCCGGGCTTGAGAAAACCCGGGATTGACTGGACTTGACAGGGGAACGGGTCTTTGCCACCCTTGTTCTGAAGCTTGAGCGAGTCTCAAGCTAGGATTCTCGAAAGTGAAGGCGGAGGTCTTCCTAAGGAGACCCTCGCTTTTTTCTTGTGGCTAGGTAGCCACAGACCCCGCGCGGGGTGTTCCGCGCTAGGATAGGTAGTCGGTTTTGTACGGATCATCCGCACGCCGGCCATCGAACAATAAAGGGAGCGCGTTGATGCGTACCAAGGGAACAGTAAAGTGGTTCAATGACCAAAAGGGCTTTGGATTCCTGACGCCGGCGGACGGAAGCAGAGATTGCTTCGTTCACCATTCTGCCATCCAGGCAGAGGGCTTCAAGACTCTCCAAGAGGGCGCTGAGGTCGAGTTCGACATCGTTGAGGGCGCCAAGGGCCCCGCGGCGGAGAACGTAATTCAAGTCTCATAGCCCTCTTGGGCTGGAGATAGAACGGCGGGCCGCACCGATTTCTCGGTGTGGCCCGTTCGCTTTTTCATGAGCTATCTTCATCATCGGAAGCGTTTTGTCAGGAGAGAAGCTTGGCCACTGTCGTCCAAAGCCGAGGTGAGGAAATCGCCAACAGTGTAAGCCACGGCATTGGCTTCGTCGCAGCATTGGCGGCAATCCCAGTTCTCATCGTAAGCGCCGTTCACCGAGGTGATGCTGGGACCATCGTGGGAGGAGCCATCTTCGGATCGGCCATGGCTCTACTCTATCTGACCTCGACCCTCTACCACGCCAAACCCCCGGGCAGGGCGAAGCTCTTCCTGCGTAAGTTGGACCACAGCGCCATCTACCTGCTCATCGCTGGGACCTATACTCCCTTTACCCTCGGCGCCCTCGGTGGCGCATGGGGTTGGTCGCTCTTCGGAGTAATTTGGGGCATCGCGGTGGTGGGGATCTTTCTGAAGCTGGTCGCAGGGCCCCGCTACCCCAGGCTATCATCCGCAGGGTACTTGGCCATGGGGTGGATGGTCCTGATCGCCGTTCGGCCCCTTTGGCAAAATGTGCCCGGGTGGGGCCTCGCTCTCCTGGTTTTCGGGGGCCTCGCTTACACCGTCGGGGTCGTGTTCTACCTGGCCCCCAAGCTTCGGTACGCCCACTTCATTTGGCATCTGTTCGTGCTCACCGGCACGACCTTTCACTTCTTTGCGGTGCTGTACTACGCCGTTTGAGGCCCGCGTGTCAGAATCCGAACCCTTCAAGATCGCAGCGATCCAAGCCCGTCCCGAGTTCCTCAACCTGAGTGCCTCGGTGGATAAGGCGTGCACCCTTATTCGAGAGGCTGGAGAACAAGGAGCGAAACTGGCCGTATTTCCGGAGGCCTTTCTTCCAGGGTACCCTTTATGGGTGTGGTTTATTCCCTCGGGCCATGTACATCCTCTCCGGGAGCTTTACTCCGAGCTCCACGCCAACTCCCTCTCCATACCCGGGGTTGAGACGGCTCGGTTGGGTGAGGCTGCGGCAGAGTACGGTGTGACCGTGGTCATTGGCGTAAACGAGAGGAATAGCGAAGGGAGTGGTTCTTCGCTCTACAACACCCTTCTGTACCTGGGGCCGGACGGTTCGATTTTGGGAAGGCACCGCAAGTTGATCCCTACGGCCGGGGAGAGGATGGTGTGGGCCCAGGGGGACGGGAGCGATCTGGAAGTGTATCCGCTTCCCTTTGGAAAGCTCGGGGGGCTGATCTGTTGGGAAAACTACATGCCGCTGGCCCGGTATGCTCTGTCCGCTTGGGGCGAGCAAATCCACGCAGCCCCCACTTGGGACAGGGGCGAGCCCTGGCTTTCAACGATGCGGCATGCTGCGAAAGAGAGTCGCACGTTTGTGTTAGGAGTATGCCAAGTGTTTCATAAGGATGACATCCCGGACCGGCTGACTTTCAAAGACCAGTATCTCGGTGGTGTCGAGGGGTGGTTGAACCCGGGCCATTCGGTGATCGTGAATCCCGATGGGAAGGTCCTTGCCGGTCCTGCGGAGGAAGAAGAGACCATCCTTTTTGCGGAGGTGTCCCCTGACGAGCTGATTGGACCCCGCTGGCAATTGGATGTGGCGGGACACTACGGGCGTCCGGATGTTTTTGAATTAGTGGTGCACCGGCGGCCCGCTCCGTTCTTGAGAATGGTGGAGGAGGGTGGGGAGGCGGAGAGTGGCGACCCGGCAGGAGGTGAGGGAGATGGGGGCTAGCCGATGAACGTCGTTCTGTTTGGGGCAACGGGGATGATTGGAGCGGGAGTGCTCATAGAGTGCCTGGACGATCCTCAGGTCGAATCCGTCTTGGCCATCGGGCGCTCGTCTTCAGGAGTTGAGGACTCCAAACTCACTGAGGTCATCCATCAAGACTTCTTTGATTACTCGGTTCTTCAACCTCGCCTGGAAAGCTACGATGTCTGTTTCTTCTGCCTCGGAGTTTCATCGGCTGGGATGGGGGAGGAGAAATACCATCACCTCACCTATGAGCTGACTCTGAGAGCAGCAGAAGCCTTGGTCCAGGCGAATCCGGGAATGACCTTTTGCTACATCTCTGGGGCCGGAACGGATTCCACCGAGCAGGGACGATCCATGTGGGCGCGAGTGAAGGGAAAGACCGAAAACGCTCTTCTACAGCTTCCCTTTAGAGCTTCGTATATGCTTCGGCCAGGGTACATCCAGCCGTTGAAGGGGATCAAGTCGAGCACCCGGGTTTACCGGATCATGTATGCACTGATGGGGCCTCTCTATCCGGTTTGGAAGACGCTGTTTCCCGGTCTGGTAACCACCACAGAAAAGCTGGGATTGGCCATGATCC
>JBDHMC010000314.1:0-3638 GCA_039656355.1 Gemmatimonadota bacterium
CAGCCTTGCCATCCATCACTCCTCAGGACATTCTTGCACGTCGTTTACTCGCCAGAAACGAATCGGTCATAACTGGGGACGCCAATGCAGGCCTTAGAGCGCTGGATTCAGACCTTTACCGACTTCCTGAATACGTACGTGGTGGAAATCGGCCCGTCCTTCGGAGGGGAACAGATCCCCATCATGGTCCTGATGCTCCTGGGAACCGGAGTATACCTCACCCTCCGTCTCGGGTTCATCCAGATTCGGCGCCTCGGCCATGGGTTTTCTGTCACCACCGGAAAGTACGACGATCCGGAGGAGCCCGGGGATGTGTCCCACTTTCAGGCTCTCACTACGGCCCTCTCGGCTACCGTAGGGATCGGAAACATCGCCGGCGTGGCCTTGGCCATTCACCTGGGTGGCCCAGGGGCCCTCTTTTGGATGTGGATGACCGCTTTTCTCGGCATGGCCACAAAGTACACTGAGGTGACTCTGGCTCAGAAGTACCGGATCGTCGAAGCCGAAGACAAGGATGCCCATGCCTGGGAGGGGACAGTCTCGGGTGGCCCCATGTACTACATCGAAAGGGGGCTCGGGAAGCGGTGGAAACCCATGGCGGTGTTCTTCGCCATCATGTTGGCTTCCGTTGCCTTCCTCACGGGGAACGGGATCCAAGCCAACACCGTGGCTGACGCTGTGCAGACCACGTTTGGTGTCCCAAACTGGATTACCGGCCTGGTGAGCTCCGGCATCGTTGCGCTCGTGATCTTGGGTGGAATCTCCCGAATCGGGAAGGTCACGGGGGTCCTGGCCCCGGTCATGGCCCTGATCTATGTGGCGGGGGCCCTCTTGATCCTCATCCTTAATGCTGGGGATGTATTGCCGACCTTGGGCCTCATCTTCAGGGAAGCCTTCAACCCCACGGCGGGGGTAGCAGGGACCGGAATCGGCGCCATCCTGGTGACCATGATGTGGGGGGTGCGGCGGGGTCTCTTCTCAAACGAAGCTGGGCAGGGGTCCGCTCCCATCGCCCACGCAGCGGCGAAAACCGATGAGCCGGTGTCCGAGGGGGTGGTGGCCCTCTTGGAACCCTTCATCGACACCATCGTCATCTGCACCATGACCGGACTGGTCCTGATCATGACCGGGGTGAATACGGCTCGGTTCAACACGGAGATCACTTTTTCCGGCGGGGACATTTCCTACGTCGTGCCCAACGAGAACATGGGGTACGTGGCTGCGGATGAGACTCCGGAAGAGATCCGAGTGGTGAACGGTTACCAGCAGCTCTCAGTGCCGGAAGACCCGCAGGTCGCCTGGCACGAGGTGGCTGTCGACCGCCTTTTCGAGGATGAAGCACTCTCCGTTCCCTTCACCGGATCGGTATACCCCGTCACCGCTGAGGCCCGAACCACCAGCGGTCGAGTCCTCCCGACACTTTGGGGAATGGCACCGGAGAACGGGGCTCCCCTCACCATGGAGGGCTTCAGGCTGGGACTGGCACCCCTGGGTGACTGGGGCCACTACATTGTTCTCTTCTGTGTGATGCTCTTTGCCATCTCCACGGCCATTTCCTGGAGTTACTACGGAGACCGAAGCGCCAACTACCTCCTGGGCCCAGGGTTCGTCCTCCCCTATAAGGTGGCCTTCATCGCGGCCCACTTCATCGGTGCTGTCATTCCGTTGGCGGTGGCCTGGAACCTGGGAGACGTTCTGCTTGCCATCGTCATCTTCCCGAATCTCTTCGCCCTGATCCTGCTTACGCCCAAGGTCTTGGAGATGACCAACGACTACTTCGAGCGCAAACCCTGGGTGGAAAACCTCGAGAAGCGAAAGAGGTGGAAACAGGAGGGGCGCAAGCTCTAGAAAGGCCCAGAGTGCCGACAAGAGGGCGCTCTAAGGTTCCTCGGGGTTCTACCGCTCGGGAGGAGAAAACGGCCTCACCGTCTTTTGGCCCAGAGGCATGGGCTCCGTTGGCTGAGGCATTGGTGGCCTTTTTCGGGGGAGAAGAGGCGGCTGTGCTGACGGTTCATGCCGATGAAGGCGAGCCCGATCCCATGCCGGTCTCTCTCTTCTTCCGCTCTCAGGAGGAGCTGCGGGAGGTGGACCGAGTGGCCCTGGCCTTGGTCCAGGGGAGGGTTCTGGATGTTGGGGCCGGGGTCGGTTCCCTTTCATTGACCCTCCAGGAGAGCGGAGTCCCGGTCACGGCCGTGGAGGTAATACCCGAGGCCGTGGAGATCATGACGGCCCGCGGCGTCCTTGACGCTCGTCAGGGACGGGTTGAAGACCTGTCTCCAAGCGGTGATTTCGATACCCTATTGCTGCTCATGAATGGTGCTGCACTTGCCGGAGCCCTCTCTCACTTTCCCAGCCTGCTCCAGACTTTGGATGGTTTGTTGGCGCCTGGAGGACAGGTGCTAATGGACTCAACGGACATCCTGGGGGGAGGGGAGCCTCACCCTGACATACTCTGGGATGAGGGTGAATACCCAGGAGAGGTACAGTACCAGATGGAGTTCCGAGGGGAGCGGGGAGCACCATTCCCACAACTCTTCATCGATCCAGCGATGCTGGATCGAGTGGCCACCGAGGGTGGGTGGACCATGGAGCTGGCCTGGCGGGGACCGGCGGGAGAATTCCTGGCCCGGCTGAGGCGAGAAGGGGAGTCGGAAGTCGGTTCGGGCTGAGCGTCCAGGGGTTGGTTTACGGCAGTACCACGGGACCTATAAGGGCCCTTTACAGGCCCTGTAACGGCCCCTGGCCTCTAAAAAGGTCCTTAGGCCCTCCCAATGTCCCTAGGCCCGCTTCAACGACTCCATGAATGCCCGGAGGCGGGAGGCATCTATCCCAGCGCCAGCCGTTCCCCCTGTTCGCAGAGCGCTTCCAACGATGATTCCGTCGGCAGCGTGAATGAGATCGGAGGCGGTTTCCGGGGTTGCTCCGCTCCCTATCCACATTTTCGCCTCGGCCGGAAGGGATTCCCGAACCTGTCGGAAAATCTCCAGATCCACTGACTTCCCCGTTTCAGAGCCTGTCAGCACCAACCCTGTGGCCATCCCACGGAACCAGGTGTCCCGAGCCGCTGATTCCAAGGTGAGTCCTGGGGGTGGGGTAGCGTGCTTTACCATGATGTCGGCCAGGATGGGCAAGGAGATCCCGAGGCCCGTCCTCTTGCGGAGGGTCCGGTGGGCCTGGCCTTGAACCAACCCCTGATTGGTGAACATGGATCCAGTATGGACGTTGATCCTGACAAACCGTGCACCAGCGCCGGCTGCCACGGCCACCGCCGCTTGCGCGTCGTTCCGAAGAACGTTCACATCCACCGGTAGCGGTGAGGAACGGACGACCTCCCGGACCACCACCGCCATGGCGGCCACGGTCTCCGGTGGCACGCGGTCGGGGAAGAACGGGGTGTCTCCAAAGTTCTCGACCAGGATTCCGTCCAACGCCCCCTCGGTTAGAAGGGTTGCCTCTTTTGAGGCTCGGGCCAGGACCTCGTCCATGGATCGGCCCCATCCCGGCGACCCGGGGAGGGGAAGGAGGTGGATCATCCCCACGACCGGGACTTGTTCTCCCCAGAGATCCTCGTGGACCGAACCGCGATCCGAGAACGTCTCCGGAGGCCATCTCAATTCGCTCATAGGTTATTGGTCCCC
>JBDHMC010000315.1:0-3632 GCA_039656355.1 Gemmatimonadota bacterium
CGCCCTGGGCACCCTGTTTGCCCTCGGAGTCGTAGGTGTCGCCCTTACTGCGGTCCACGTCAGGTCCCAAGTCGCTGAAATCGCCCACGTCATCCAGCATGAACTGAAGGCTCATCCGACTCTGGCCGCCGAAGCCATGGTGGAGCGGATGGAGTCCCACGCATCCCTCCTCTTCGTTCCCCCGGAGGAAGGGGTGACAATCCTCCAGGATCTGGGATCCGGTTCGCCGGAAGAAGCCTTCATGAGTGAGTTTTTTGGCGGGACTCTCGAGTTGTTCCCCGAGGGACAGGAGTTCGTCGAGGGGCTCAAGGAACAGGCCAGGGAAGGCCTGATGGAGATCAAGTCCGATAGGGGGAAGATCAGTATGGACCTGATCCGAGGAGAGGACGGTGGATCTCTCGTTATCGATTCCGAGGACGGTCAAGTTCGATTTGACCTCCAGAAGACGGAAGACGGAGGATTCCTGGCCATCGACTCGGACGAAGGTCAGGTTCGCTTCGACCTCATCAAGAGAGATGGCGGCGGGTCCCTGGTGATCAACTCCGACGACGGCCAGGTGAGCTTCGACGTCATGGGTGGGGACAATGGGGGCTCCATGGTCATCAAAACCGATGACGCCACCCTGCGATTCGGTGCAGGGGACGAAGCCGAGGCCATGCCTGGGTGGGTTCGGCGGATGGACGGAATGCCGTCGGATCCCCAGAGAGTCTACTCCCTGACCTCCGAAGAGGGATTCATGGGGGCCGTGGCGTGGGAGGGAGATGGCTCTCCCGCAGAGGTCCTCTCGTTCTACCGGGATTGGCTCGAGGGTGAGGGATACGAACTCAGGGCAGAGCATCGACTCCACGAAGAGGGGAATGATCAGAGCTCCCTCTGGGCACGGAATGAAGATACCGGGCGAGTCGTGTTCCTGGTGGCAGGGCTCGATGAGGGGATGACGAAGATCCTCCTCGGATACGGGGAGGGGGAGGGGTAGGCTCCTGGCTCTTTAAGGTTCCTTCGCTTCCACGGAAGAGCCCGGCCCCACCGTCCAAGAATGGCGGTGGGGCCGGGCTTCTTTCCCACTGTGTACAGGCGGAAACCGTCGGTCCGGTGGCAGAGGCGGGAACGGCAACCCCCCTGCGTTTCGCCTCAGGACAGCTTGACCAGCTCCACCCGGCGGTTGTTCGCTTTGCCCTCCGGTGTGTCGTTGGTGTCGATGGGCTCCGCCTCCCCCCAGCCTTTTGCCTCCAGGCGGTCCGGGGCCATGCCGTAGGTGGAGAGGAGATACTCCCGAACCGAGCTCGCCCGGTTTTGCGAAAGGGTCTCGTTGCTCTCATCCGAACCGTCACTGTCCGTGTGACCCTCGATGGACAGTCGCAGGCTCGGGTCGTCCTGGAGAAGCTGTCCGATGTCCGAGAGGGTCCTGTACGACTCGCCCTTGATGGTGTGGGAGCCGGAATCGAAGAAGATCCCGTGGGTGACGATCTTCCCTTCCTCGTCCAACTGCTCCCGCATGGTCTTGCCACCCTCGGCAAACCGGAACCCCCTGAACAGCGTCGGATTTTCGGGATCTCGGTAGGGGCGGTGGCTTATCCGGAAGCCCACCGGGTTGAAGCCCTCGATCCTCGGTACGTTGGCCACCCGCTCTTCGTCGACGAAGCATTTCATGGTACGGGCGGTGGCCATGATGCGCATCGTGTGGATCCCTTCGGTCAGGGATTTGGCCAGGGTTTTACTTGCAAGCATGTCCCCGTCGATGCTAAGCCATGTGCTGCTGCTGCTGGAAATGCCGAACTCTCCGAGGTTTTCCCCCCTGTCGTCCACAAAGTGGATATAGAAGTAGTTGCCGGTGTGGTCCGGGCCGTTGTTGTAGAACTCCATCTCCACCGTGTATTTCGGAGGGAGAGGAGCATCCGGCGTCCTGGGACGGATGGAGCCGTTATCAGTGGCCATGATCCAGAACTCACCCCCCAGGCGAACCACTTCGTAGACCCCCCGGTCCAGGTTCCAGCGGTAGGGGAACTCCCCTTCCTCCTCGTCACTCATGTCGTCGTAGAAGATGACCTTGTTGCCCGGGACGAAGTCGTACCTAGTAAACAGGGTCATGTCCTCGGCCACCTCGGACGGAGCTTCTGCCCCGGCGCCGACCGCCCCGGGATCTCCGGCGGCCGCGCCAGCCTCGGGATCACCACCCAGCCGCTCGTCACCCGTGTAGCGGAAGTAATCCTCGGGGACCTCGTCGATGATCAGTTCCACCGCCTGGGCGAGAGCCGACCGGATGGCATCCTCCATGGGCTCTCCCGAGTACTCTCCCAGGGCCCCGCCCAGGACCAGGTCACTCACCCAGTTGCCCCCGGACACGTTGACGCCCCAGTTGGCGGATTTGGCTTCGACGGATTTCGAGGAGAGAATCCGTCCTCGGTCGCTGCCGACGAGGCGGAACTCCATCTCGATCTCGGCGGACGTCTCCTGAACGCCGACACGCCTCATGGCTCTTGCCCTCAACCCACCTCCGCTACCGGCTTCCGGCTCAAATCTGGTGACCGTGGCATTCAAGACTATGCCGGTACTTCCCAAATCCCCTTGGTCGTCTAATACGACGAATCTCTGGGTATTGGCTAGGGCCGTGGACAGCAAGTCCCCGACGGCCGATGTCATCCCTGATGTACACTTTCCTGTGCTCGATGTGATCTCACCCACAGCGATACGGGCTTTGTGGTCCTGGTGTCCTTCTCCCTCGTTCGCCCTGCTGGAGGGCGGCGTAAAGCCTGCCAGTAACACCAGTGACGCGGCGAGAGCGGCATGAAATCGTAGACCCCTGCGCATGAGTGCCTCCCCTTCGGTGAAGCTGACTTCCCTCGGGAAATTCCAGGACCCTTTTGATATGGTGTGTAGAGAAAATGTGGGTGTGAGGGGTCGGATTGGGCAAGAGGTGGGACGGAACTAGGGGCGCATGGGGGTTGGGGTGCCTTACGGCGTCAGGACTCCTTCCCGATTCTTCAGCATCGCAATCGTCGTCCTTCCTTGTCCGGCACTCGCAGCCGAATCGACATCGCGAACGACCTCACCGGCGTGGGGCCTTGGGGCTGCATTTCACCACCAGCGGGCTGTTCTAGGACGGACGCCCTGAATGGGACGGGCCCGGTTGCCCGCTATCGGGCTTCCCCTCTGCCGGTTTGATGGGGCTTACCGAGGATCCCGGATCGCTCCGAGAAACAGGATGGTCCCGCTCAGGCGTTCCCGAATAGCCAGAAGATAGGGACGGTCGACGGTGATCCCGGGAGGACCGGAGAGAACCGACACCGTGACTGATGTGACCGCTGCCGCCTCTGTCCCCTCCTCGTCTACCCTCATGTAGGTTTTCTGTCGGACCGCACTGATGTAAGCGTCCGGCGCCGGTGTCATTCGTGAAAAATCTGCTTGGAATGGATCAAAAGCCCGCATCATCCCCATGGCTTTCAGACCATCATTCAAAAGGCCGTCCCACTCCAACTCGAACTTCGGCATCTGGACCATGACCTTCCGAGGGTGGAGGGCAGCCGTCCAGGTGGCCCACGCCCCGTCGTCAAGGGCTCCGAGAAGGTCATCCACGGACTCCCCGGGTCCAGGAAGCACCACCACCATTCCGAAGGCCTGCCCACCGTAGGGAA
>JBDHMC010000316.1:0-3629 GCA_039656355.1 Gemmatimonadota bacterium
GCTGGCTGATCTCTCGAGTGCCTTACCTTCATCCTATCGAAGAAGGTAGGTCTTAGCATCTTAGCAGGATCCTTGCCAAGGAGAATGGGGGGCTTTCGTGCCGAATCAACAGGAAGCCTGTCAATTTGGCGTGAGGGAGATGAGGCCCAGACCTGTTTCCCCTAACTTCCCCTGCCTACCTTGAACATGGATCTCGTTCCCATTGGAGTGGAAGAGCCATGACCGACTTCCTCGACGGGGTCACCTGGTTCCGTCAATCGTCTGTTAGAATCCGCAGGGGCGGCTTGGAGATCCACGTCGACCCCTGGGGAGTGACGGAACAGAGTGTGGCGGACTACATCCTCCTCACTCACCCTCACTACGACAGCTTCCTCGAGGAGGACATCGAGAAGCTGAAAGGCCCCGATACGATCGTCGTAGCCCCGAGCAGCATGCGTAAGCAACTCGGTGGGGTTGATCACTTTCTGCGGCCCGGAGACCTTGTTCAGCTGGACCGAATCGACATCCTCGCAGTCCCAGCGTACAACGTCCAAGGGAGGTTCCATCCTGCTGGTGCGGGCTGGTTGGGTTACGTCTTTTCAATGACCGACGCCACCTACTACCACACAGGGCATACCGATTTCCTGGACTCCATGCGTGGGATTCGTTGCGATGTCGCGTTCGTTGCTTGCTGCTCCGACTATACCATGGGGCCCGAGGAGGCCCTGACCGTAGGTGAGGCGTGCGGTGCTGCAGTCCTCGTTCCGATCCACTGGAGTGACCGTGCTGGGCCCCCTGAAGAACTCCGGGATACGTCCGACAGATATTCCGGCGAAGTCAGAATTCTCGAACGGAAGGTGTAATGATAGGCTACCGAAACATCCGACAATTCCTCTCATTCTGCGCTCTCTTTCTCGCACTTCTCCCAGGCAATCTTCAAGCTCAGGCCCGCCCGACCACACTTGCGGGCCGATCAACCGTCTACGCCCCTAACGGGGTCGCTGCCACCAGCCAGCCCCTGGCCACATCGGCTGCGTTGGGGGTCCTCCAGAACGGCGGGAACGCCATCGATGCGGCCGTAGCTGCCGCCGCGGTCCTGAACGTGGTGGAACCTCACATGACCGGGATGGGGGGAGACGTTTTCGCCATCCTGTGGTCCGCCAGAGAGGGACGGCTCGTGGGGCTGGACGCCAGCGGTCGGTCCGGATCCCTGGCGACGCCGGATACGCTTCTGGCCCTGGGTATGCAACGAGTGCCCTCCCGAGGAGCCGGCTCTGTCACCGTACCGGGAGCCCTGTCCGGTTGGGCGGCCCTCCTGGAAGAGTATGGGACACTGACATTGGCTGAAGCTCTGCAGCCTGCCATCGAAATCGCCGAAGGTGGATTCCCGGTAAGCCCCATCATCGCCGGGCAATGGAGAGGAAACGTCCGAAAGCTCCAACAGGACCCCGGTGCCGCCGCCACCTATCTCCTGGACGGTGAGCGCAGTCCCGAGGCAGGAGAGTGGTTCCAGAACTCGGACATTGCCCAAACCTTCCGTACCATCGCCGCTGAGGGGATTGGGGCTTTTTATGGCGGATCCTTGGGCGCCAGTATTGTGGAAACCGTGCAGTCCCAGGGCGGCTTTCTGACTCTCCAGGACTTGGAAGACCATCGCCCGGAGTGGATCGAACCGCTCTCAGTAGACTTTGCCGGCTACCAGGTCTGGGAGCTGCCTCCAGCTGGCCAGGGGATCGCTGCCCTTCAGATGCTGAAGATTCTGAGCCCACTCGATCTGGCCGGAATGGGACACAACTCGCCGGAATACCTCCACCACCTCATTGAGGCAAAAAAGCTGGCGTTCGCCGATCTGAGTGGCCACGTGTCGGACAGGGATCACCTCCGAGGTGACCCGGCAGCACTGCTTTCCGACGACTACATCGCCCAAAGAAGGGCCCTCCTGAATCCGGATTCGGCTGCGTCGAGTGTGGATGCGGGGCACCCGTTCGACCATGGCGAGACCATCTACCTCACCGTGGCGGACAGGGAGGGGAACATGATCTCCTTCATCAACAGTGTCTTCGACTATTTCGGTTCGGGGGTCGTCGCGCCCGGAACCGGTTTCGTGCTCCAGAACAGGGGCTCCGGGTTCACTCTCGAAGAGGGCCACCCCAACCAGATCGCGCCACGGAAACGTCCTTTCCACACTCTGATTCCGGGATTCGTCACCAGGGATGGCGCCCCCTTCCTTTCCTTCGGGGTGATGGGTGGGTCCATGCAACCCCAAGGACATGTTCAGCTTTTGCTGAACCTGCTGGTTTTCGATATGGACCTGCAGGAAGCCGTGGATGCACCACGGTTCCGAAGCATGGGAGGCACCAGCGTACGGCTGGAGGCGCCCATATCCGACGAGGTCTCAGCAGCTCTGGAGGCCATGGGTCACCGAATCTCCTACGGTGGGTCCTTCGGTGGTGCCCAGGCCATCCTCCGGCTACCCAAAGGATGGGCGGCAGGGTCAGACCCCAGGAAGGACGGAATGGCGGCAGGCCACAAACCGGACCACAAACCGGATCACTAACCGGGGCAGGGATTGCTTCCACCATGTCCGACGATCCCCGAGAGGCTCTGACAATGAGCGGAGGTTTACGGGTTCTTGCTTTTCACCGGCTACCCACGGGATTCGCCCAGAACCTGGAGGTCCCCCCGGGTCCTCGAGTGGAGCCGAAGCCCGCAGCTACGCTGGCCCTCTTGCGAAAGGGAAACGGTGGCCTGGAAATCCTCCTCCTCAAGCGAAGTCAGTCCACCAGGTTCGTTCCAGGAGCCTGGGTCTTTCCTGGGGGGCGCCTGGATCCAGCCGACGGAGAACCAAACCTCACAACTCGGCTGAAGGGGTTGGGCGGAGAGGAGTCGCCGGGAGCAGCCTTCTGGTCTGCCGCCTTCCGAGAGACCTTCGAGGAAACGGGGATTCTCCTGCACGCGCTCCCCCGAGCCGCGGGCGCCCGGCGGGTAACGTCCGGGGAGGCAGGGCGCGACACCCGACTCAGGGTGCAGCAAGGTGATCTCGGATTCGGCGAGTTCCTGGAGAACCTGGACGTGGAGTTGAATGCTGGTGCAGTGGCCTACATCGGGCATTGGGTCACGCCGGCGACAGAGCCCATTCGGTTCGACACCCGCTTCTTCGCCACGGAAGTCCCGGCGGGATGCCCGGTCTATCCAGACGGGATGGAGCTGGAGGATGCGATTTGGCTTTCTCCCCGCGAAGCCCTGACCCGAAACGAGAGTGGTAGCCTACCCATGGCCTACCCTACCCTGGCGACCCTCACTGAGCTTCAGTCCTTCGACACTCCCTCCGCGGCAATCCAGACGCTCCGGGGAAGGCCGATCCCCCGGCTGGTCCCACGCCTGGTGCGGGAGCCGGAAGGGATCCGCTTCCTTCTAGGTGATTAGCTCGGCGGAAGAGCCGCCGACCCTTTGAGACGGTCCAGGAGGACGGCTGCCACATCGGCGATCTGCGTGTCTTCATCCCTCATCACGCCCAGCATCCGGTGACATCCGGGACACCCGGTAACTACCTTATTCTGGCCCGTAGCTTTGAGCTGCTCCCACCGTTTCTGATTCACCTTCGCTGGAGAGTCCCAGAGGAATCCTCCTCCTCCTCCTCCGCAACAGGT
>JBDHMC010000317.1:0-3629 GCA_039656355.1 Gemmatimonadota bacterium
AGATCCTGGATTTTGGATTGGCCAAGGCTTTGCATGCCGCGCAACCGGGAGGAGGAGAAGCAGGCAAAACGGAGGCTCTTTCTCAGGACCTCACCAAAACGGGCATGATTGTTGGCACCCCGGCTTATATGTCTCCAGAGCAGATTGAGGGCCGAGAGGTGGACACCCGCTCGGATATCTTCTCGTTAGGCACGATGCTCTACGAGATGGCGACGGGGGAGAATCCCCACCAAGCGAAGTCACATGCACTCACCATGTATAACGTCGTCGAGGTCACTCCTGAGCCGATATCTACGTTGAGGCCGGGACTGCCAAAACGATTTGAGGAGCTCACTCTGCGGTGCTTGGGTAAGAAGCCGGATGGTCGGTACAATGATGCCGAGGAACTGTTGGCAGACCTGAACAGCCTCAGTGAATCCGTTTCGCGGGAATCGCCTGAACCGCTATGAGGAGCTAAGGAGGATCCGATCGCTCGTGGGGTTGGGCCATCTGATCTGACCCCCTGAAACGAGACCGGACCGAGTTTTTGATTTTGGCCGGTCCAGACTAGGAGAGGGAGGTCAGAATGGCAGCGCCGAAGGACGTCCCGTGCTCCGCGAAGACTCCATCCGCACGGATTCTCGGGGCTTTATGAGTCGCTCGGGGCTGGACGTATGTCCCTCATCCTGACTCCTCCGGGATCAACTGGCGACCGCGAGAGACATCTCCTGCGAGGGCGCGGAGGGCCAGAAGGAGCCATGAGACCATGATCCCACGGTCCGCGGCCGAAGGTCAAAAAGTCAATAGCCGCAATGCGGATGAGGTTTTCACGGAGGACGGGGGAGGGTGAAGACAAAGAAGGGTAAGGAACCTCTTCCTTGGACCGAGCCCGGGTCGGTCCCTCGCCGGCGCGGGTGCCCGTCGCCACGAGGACTATGCTCGGCAGTCCGAAGAACGGGCCGAATCGACCCTCAACATGCAGAAGAACATGCAGAATCCCGTCCAAGCCATCCCTTCAAACCCTCCCTAAGTCCAATGATGCCGGGCCTTCCCAGGCTTCCCGAGTGCACCGTGACCTCAGGCTATTTGGGCAGGTGGTCGGTGCCTTATCTTCAAGAAACCGCCACCCAAAGGCACGACCTACGGATTAAAAGTCTGGTTGGGATAGGCCCGAAATGTGGGAAAAACCAGCGTGAAATCTGGAAGAGTGTGGGTTTTTCCCACGTCCGCGCGCCCCCGATATGGGAGATTCCAGTACCCAAACTGACCCAGAAACTGACCCACGCTTTGGGGGGTCTGCCCTACCCTTCTGATGCGTACCGCTCCAGCAGGGCCTGGAAGCGGGGATGGTTGTGGCCCGGAGGGCCAGAAGGAACCATGAGATCATGAACCCACGGTCCGGTAGCGGAGGTCGAAAACGTCACCCCTAGCTGGGTGGATGAGGTTTTCGCGGAGTACTGGAGGTGCCAACAACCTTTTCGACCAAGCAGGAGGAACCGGGGCCGATTGACCGAAGGCCGGGAAACAGTGGCCTGGATCATGCTCAGACACTATCCTGACAGCACTTGGACCCATCCCAAAGACGGTGTGGCATGAGCCTCCGCGCTCGCATCCTGGTGCTCTTCTTTGGCCTGGGCGTGGTGCCGATCCTCCTCCTGGGGGTCGTCGGTTACGCCCGGTCCATGAAGGCTGTGAAGGGACTCTTAGAGGCCCAGACTTCTACCCTCGCCCAGCAAGCCGCCTCCGAGATCCAGGATCGGTACGAACTCCGTCTCTCGGAGCTCCTTCTGTTGGCTGAGAACGCAGAGACCCAGGCCCTCTACCAGGCACATTCTGGGCGAACCGCCGCACCACTCGACGCGGCTGTCCAGCAAGCGACCGCCTACTTGGCCGGAGCCTGGAGGCAATTCGGCGATTCGTACCGGAACATTCAGATTCGAGACGAGGGCGGGCAGACTCTTCTCTCCCTGGGCGCCAGTGGGGAAGCGACCGCCTTTGGGGCTGAGGCCGGCGTAGCCCCGCTGGGGATCTCGCCCACGGCCAGAGTCCTTGTCCCTGTCCCTGACCTGGACAGCGGGGAAAGGATAGGCACGGTCGAGGCTGCGGTGCACCTCCGGATGATCCTCCCACTCGAGACCCTGGAAACCGTCTTTGGTGCCTCGGGCTATACGGTGGTGATGGACCGACGGGAGGGGGAGATTCTCTACCACCCCAGCAGGAGGTACGTCAACCAGCCCCTCTCCACTCTTCTCGGGCCCGCTGCCTGGAACGCGGGGCCGGAAGCGCTGGCCACGGGCAGCGGAAGCTTCAGCTACAGGGAGGCGGATTCTACTCGGATGGCCTCCTTCGTGAGCCTCGAAACGCCACCCTGGACCGTGGTTTCCACGGCGACCCTGGACGAGTTCGCCTCGCCCTTCCGAGGTGCCCGGAGGGGGGATCTTCTCCTCGTTCTCATTCTGGCGGCCCTGGTCGCAGGGGCTTTTCTCGTGTCGACCCGAAGAGCCACGGCTTCCCTGGAGGCTTTGACGGCCGCATCGGAGCGGGTAGGTAAGGGAGACCTCACTCCAACCCTTCCCCCCCCGGGCCCCGATGAGGTCGGTCGACTGTCTGAAGCCTTCGGGCTCATGGTGGGGGAGGTTCGGCGAATGCTTCGCCGGGTGGAGGAGACCCGGCAACTGGCCGTCATGGGTGAATTCGCTTCCAGCATCTCCCACGAGATCCGGAACCCCCTCACTTCCATAAAGCTCAACCTCCAGGGCCTGGCCGAAGAGGCCCACGCCGAGGGGATGTCCGACTCGTCTACTCGTTCTCTTCGGATCTGTCTTCGGGAAGTGGCACACCTGGAGGAGGCCGTGCGGAAAATCCTGGACATGGCCCGGACTCATCCGCCGGTGAGGGTAGAGACGTCCTTACACGACACCCTCTCGGAGGCGGTGGAACTTCTCCAAACCCAACTGGAATCCCAGGGGGTGGGTGTCAGGATGAGCCTGGGGGCCACCAATGATCTGGTCCTGGCGGACCCGGAGGAGTTGAAGAGCGTCTTCGTGAACCTGCTGGTGAACGCAGAGGAAGCCATGCCAAAGGGGGGCACGGTGCACGTCCCCACGCAAAACCCGGTGGGAGCCGAACGGGACGGCACCATTCAGATCGGCGTTGCCGACGAGGGCCCCGGGATCCCGGAGGAGGTGAGAGAGCAGATTTTCAGACCCTTCGTCACCACGAAGACCGATGGCACCGGGTTTGGGTTGGCCATTGCACGGGTGGCCGTACAGGAGCATGAGGGAAGGATCTGGTTGGAGCCGGAAGCGGAAACTGAAGAAGGTGCCACATTCCTCGTTGAATTCCCTCTGCACAAGCCGTCCCAACCGCGGGTTGAGGGAGGAAAGGAAGTGGATAGCCCGACATGAGCGAACGCATCCTGGTCGTGGACGACGACGCTTCCATCCGTGAGACCTTCGAGATTCATCTCGAACGGAAGGGATACGAGGTCCGCTCAGCCGAGAGCGGGGAGAAAGCGCTGAACCAACTGGAGGGTTTCAAACCTTCCCTGGTGATCACCGATGTCCGGATGCCAGGGATGGATGGGCTGGAGCTCCTTCGCAGGGTAAGGGAAGGATCCGACGCCGACGTCATCGTGATTACTGCGCACG
>JBDHMC010000318.1:0-3612 GCA_039656355.1 Gemmatimonadota bacterium
TCAGGAAGGCTGCTGGCAGTCCCGCTGCTCTGGCCGCCTCCTCATCCACTCCCAGGAAGAGGAACTCCTTGAACAGAAGGGCCAGAATTCCCAGGCAGAGGCTCGCCAGAATCAGGAGGCCCCAGAGGTCTCCCGGACCCACCGATAGAATGTTTCCGAAGAGGTAGCCCGACAGGTCCTGCCAGTAGGTCGGTGACAAGCTCATCAGAGCCACTCCCAAGGCCATTGCCGTGGGGAAGAAGATTCCGATGGCCGTGTCTTCCGAGACCTCACCTTTTCCGGTGATCCATCCGATTACCCAGGCTACACCTACGGAAAAGACTCCGGCTGCCGCCAGAGGAGGGAAACCCAGAACCAATCCCAACGCCACCCCGCCCAGCGCGGCGTGGGAGATCCCGACCCCGATGAACGCCATTCTCCTGAGAACCACGAAGACTCCCAGGACCGCACAGGTCGCTCCCAGGAGAAAACCCGTAAGGAGGGCCCTCTGGATGAAACCGATAGAGAGGAACTCCATCATGGCTCGGTCCTCTCCTGTGTGGAATCATCGTTCGGGCTTGGGCCCGGACCGGACCCCGGGGTCGGAATTGGGTCCGGACCGGGACTTGGGTTCGGACTTTGGGCTTCTGGTCCCTCCTTGTGAACATGGGGAGGTGGGAAATGATAGACCTCTGGCACGGCAAGGCTCTTCAGCACGTCCTGAGGGGCCCCCGTCGCCCGGACGGTGCGGTCGAGAAGGATGAGGGATTGAGCGTGTTGGGCCACGTCCTCCACGTCGTGGGAGGCGCAAAAGAGAGTCAGGCCTCTGGCCCTCTGCAGGTCACAAACCTGTCCATAGAAACTGGCTCTGGCCGCCGGGTCCAACCCCGAGGTGGGCTCATCCAGGATCAACAGGCAGGGATCCCCTACCAAGGCCCTGGCGATGAGTACCCGTTGTTTTTGACCCCCGGAAAGATCCTCGAACCTTCGATCGGCCAAATGGCCGGTTCCCACCTGGTCCAACGACTCCCGGACCCTGTTGCGGTCCGATCGGGACGGCCTCCGGACCGGGCCAAGGTTCCCGTACCGCCCCATAAGGACAACATCCTCCACCGAAAGAGGGAATCCTCTGGGGAGGTTGATCCCCTGAGGGACGTATCCGATGGGCTGGCCATGCTTGCCGGGTGGTTTCCCAAAGAGGGAGACGGTTCCTTCCTGGGGTTTGAGGATCCCCAGGACAAGCCGAAGCACGGTGGACTTCCCCGCGCCGTTGGGGCCGATGAGGGCTGCAAAGGATCCGGCGGGGACCTCCAAAGAAACTCCGTCCAGCACCCTCCGGGTCCCGTAGGAATATCGAACATCCTTCAACTCCAGGACGGAGCCTTCACACTGGGGACAGGTCACGAACCGGATCCTCCGAGGCCCTGAATCAACTGCCGAGTATTGAACCGGAGAAGTTGGAAGTATCCCTCTCGTCCTTCCTGGTTCGGTCCTCCAAGAGGGTCCAGCATACAGGTCGGAAGGGAGAGTTCGGTGGCCAGTGCCCTCGCCGCCACCTCACCTAGCTGAGGTTCGGTGAAGAGACAACTGATCTCGCGAGCCCGAGCTACCGCGAGGAGAGCGGCCAACTCCCTGCTGGAGGGATCCTGACCAGGATGAGCATGGATGACTCCGGCCTCCTCCAACCCGTACCGAGCGGCGAAGTAAGTCCACGCTGAATGGGTGGCAATGAAGGCCCTCCGATCCAAGGGTCGAAGCGCCTCCCGGATCTCCTCATCGAGGGATGTGAGGGAGTCCGCCAGGAGGTTCGCTCGTTTACCGATCAATTCGGCTGCATCGGGAAAGGCCCTCTGCAAGGCATCTTCCAACTTCGGAAGGATCAGGTCCCGAACCAGGACGGGATCGAGCCAGATGTGGGGATTCCCCGAGCCATGATCGTGCCCCTCCTCACCCTCCTCCTCGGCGAGAAGAGGGACGCCCTCGGAGAGCCTTATCACAGGGGCGTCTCCACCTGATGTGGCCGGGATTCGGGCAACCCACTCGTCCAGCCCACCGCCAATCATTAGGTACAACCCCGCCCTCTGGAGGTCCCTGAGCTGCCTGGGCGTCACATCGAAGGTGGCGGGGGAGGCCCCAGGTGGAAGAAGTACTTCGACCCTCACCAGTTCCCCTGTGAGTTGCCGGGTAAGGTCCCCGATGGGGAAAATGGATGTGACCACCACTGGAAGAGTGTCGGATGGGTCAGCCTCTTTCGCCCGTTCGCACCCTAGAGTCAGACAGATGAGGAGGAGGGAGATGGATCCGGCTCCCTGGTACGTCCGCCACATAAGGATGTCCCCTGTCAAAAGCCAGGTTAAGTGGAGAGTCCGTTTCCGGAGCCTTCGGGGCGGTCCCGAGTCTCAGGATAGTCTAACCTGGAATGCGAGGGTTGGGGAGCGATTTTCTGAAAGGGGATCCGGGACGGATCAAAGGTAATCAGGCCTGGCCGGCTACCTTCCGACGGATCGTTTCCAGGAGGGGAAGGGGAGTGAGCTCGCCATCGATGATGGAGGCCAATTCCTCCTCCGTCTTCCAATGAGCTTCCAATTCATTCAACTCCAGCTCCAGAAGGCGCTGCTCAGAGTTCTCATTGGCGGCGATTTCCAAAGCAATCCCCCCGGTTCGACCCAGATCGGCCAACCGCTTTCCATCCTTCAAGAGGATCCGGGTAAGGTCTGTGGGGGAGCCGGCCTCCTGGATTAGACGGGTGGCGCTGGAGACCGTCCTCTCGTTGGCACCATCGAAGTGGTGATAAGCCAAGACCCGTCTCAGTGTATGTTCCGCTTCGCGCCCGCCCAGATGAAGGCCGCCTTCCCTATGATCCTGGCAACGCGGACAGCGGTAAGCCATGCCCGTCGGTTCCAGTTCATGGGTGGATCTGAGGATGAGATCCCCCCTCTTCCTGTAGGGCACCCGATGGAAGGTGAACCCACAACGGGGGCACTTTGCCCGGCCTCGCCATACATCGCCCCCGAACCGGAACCAGCGGGCGGCGCCGGGAATGGTGCCCGGGAGTTTGTCCCAGAGGATCCATGCCCCTATGAACCCGAGTCCCCCCATCGCCATCCCCCCCCAAATGGCCGCGCCGGCTCCCACCGCCCCTGCCGTGGAAAGGGCCTTGTAGTTCTTCCGTCGGGTGGCCAATTCGGCCCCGTACCGCCACCAGGACTGCTCCGCGAGATTGGCCCGGCCCACTCGAACGATTTCCAGTTGACCAGCCCGAAAGAGGGCGATGTTCTCGGTCTTGGAGAGAAGCCGGGCTCTGTCCCGAACCGCTTTCTCCAGCTCTTCCAGAGCCTCCCACCGCTCTTCGATGGGGGTCAAGCTCCAGCGTTTGCATTCTTTGCAGATGGCCCAGAGCCGACCTCGGTCCGGGTCGAAAGCTATCCGGATGCCCAGGGGGAAATGCTCCAGGCTCTCGTTGGGTGGAAAGGGTGTGTTACAAACCAAACATCGTTGATACATGAACTCCTCCTAGAAGGCTGCTGCAAAAGTGGGGCGAGCCGCGTTACTCGCGCCACGGGGCCATATGATAGGCGGGAGTTGGAAGGCATAGCCGTGCGCTACGGCGAGAACTCCCAACGAAGCAGATGG
>JBDHMC010000319.1:0-4425 GCA_039656355.1 Gemmatimonadota bacterium
ACCTATGCTTTCGAGGACATCCAGGAGGCCGTGGAGGCGATCCTTGGAGGAACTGGCCTGAACTGATCGGGGAGTGAAAGTGAACGACCCCAAATCGAGGGAAGGAGTGGAGGCCCCGGTGTCGACCTCTTCCCCCTTCCTTCCTCCTCGGAACCGGATGGTTTTGGCAATCTTGGCCCTTCTGGGTCTCTTGGTTTCTCTCTACATGCTTGCGTACGGTCTGGGGCTAACCGGCCCCGTCATCTGCGGCCTCGGGGATTGCGGCGCCGTGCAGAACAGCCCCTATGCCAGGGTTGGTCCCATCCCCACAGCGGCTTTTGGAGTGCTCGGATATCTGGTCCTCCTCTTCCTGAGTTTTTTGGGGCTACAGCCCACCTCTCAGGGGTCTCGCCTGGTGCCGTTGGGCCTGTTCGGAGGTGTAATCGTAGGCGTGGGTTTTAGCGCCTATCTGACCTATCTGGAGGCTTTCGTAATCCACGCCTGGTGCCAGTGGTGTGTGGCTTCAGCCATCTTCATGGCGCTGGCATTCCTGGCGAGCCTTCCTGAGTTGAGGCGTATCGGGGAATCCAAATGAGCGAAGAAATGGTGAAGGTCCGACTTCTTTTTGCCGATTCCGGGGCCTTTCACCATGAGGATCTGGAAGTCCCTGCATCGTTGGTTCAGGGTTATGACCGTCTCATCGACGGCCTTCAGGAGGATCAGGCCCTCCTGAAAGGAACCTACCTGGACCTCGAGCGCCTCTGTGCAGCCTGGCTTGTGGAAGAGAAGGACTGACGGGCCCGCTCCAACGTCCACTCCCCCACCACGGGTGGGGGCCATCGCCCGGCATTAAACTCCCTCTTGATCCATTCCACTTCATCCCGGGCCCTTTCCGCCTGGTCCGGTGACACCCAGCCGTTTGTCTCCGCTTCCGAAAGCTGATCTGCATCCAAGACCGAGAGATGTCCCTTGGGATCCACCCAAACATCCAAGAACAGGTCGGTGGTCTCCCACTCCCCGTTGGGTCGGATGACGGGCGGCGTGAGGATATTCGCGTAGATCCCTGTAAAGACGTCGTTGGCCCTGTGAAACCGGCCGATATCGTGCCATCGATCTGGGAAGGTGAACCACACCGCATCGGAGCCGGCCTCGAGGGCCACCCTCCCCAGGATCTGAATGGGGGGGTCAAAGGGGACGGATTCGGCCAGGGTGACTTTTACCTCCGGCAAATCCAGAAGGAGCCGCTGGGTAAATGTCTCGCGGCGATCTGGTGGCCGGAGGTAGTTGATTCGAACCGAGGTGTGGGTCTGGGTCACCGGCCGTCGGGGTAAATGGGTTCCACAAAAACCTGGAGGACCCCCCCGCAGACCGAGCCGGTCCAGGCCAGGGGGTCGTCTGTAAGGTCCACTTGAACCATTTGAGGCACACCGGTCTCGAGGGCCTTTCCAGCGGCCACGATGACTTCGGCCTCACCGCATCCGCCTCCGACCGTTCCGATGAGACCGAGCGCTGGATCGACCAGCATCTTCGCTCCGTTCTTCCGGGGTGTGGATCCCTTTGTCGCCACCACGGTAGCGAGGGCACAGGGGCGGCTTGCCTCCTGTGCATCGAGAATCCCCTGATAGATGTCGGTGTCTTCGCTGGTCATGGGGTGTCCATTTCACCCAGGAGGCTGGTGGGGTTCTTCTCAGTGTTTGGGGAGAACCGTTCCAGGACCCTCTCAGCATCCCTCAGCGGGAAACCAGATCCCCCCCTCCACAACTGTACGATCTCGGCAGCCACAGCAACGGCGATTTCCGCAGGTGTCTCTCCGCCGATGTCCAACCCGATAGGAGCCCGGACATTGCTGAGGAGCTCACGGGCGAAACCCTCCCGTAAGAGCGCTTCGAACGTCGCCCGGACTCGGCGGCGGCTGCCGATCATCCCGACGTAGGCAGGCAGGGGCTCGTGTTGAAGGACCTTCCTGAGGCACTCGAAATCGTATCGATGCCCTCGAGTGACAAGGAGCACATGGCTCCAGAGATGGAGCTTTCCGGCGGCGAACGGGTCCGAGAAGTCTACTCTTCTCACCTCGTGGGCTTCGGGGAATCTCTCTCGGGTCGCGAACTCGGGCCGATCGTCCAGGACTTTGACCCTCAAACCAAGGAGGGATCCCAGTGTGCAGAGCGGTTGGGCCAGGTGGCCGGCTCCGACGATGACCATCTCTGCCGGAGGGTGATGAAGCTCGAGGTAGATCTGCGCTTCCCCTCCACTCTCCAGAGGAAAGGTGTGGAGTCCCGGAAGAACCTTGGAGCTCCCTGACAGACCCTCTCTGGCCAACGCCACTGCGGCGGCATCCGTTGCCGGGTCCAGGAACGAACCAAGGCACTCGTCACCCCGCAGGAGTAGGCGGCCGCCAACCCGGGTCGGGTCGGAATGGGAAACGACCACCAGGACAGCTGCCTTCTCTCCAGCCTCCATGGCGGAAAGGAGGTGGGCAGCAGTCTGGGTCGGGGAGAGGGGGCCGGGTTTCGCCATGCTCCTAACTATCTGGGGAAGTGCCTCCGGTATTCCTCCGGAGTATCAAGATCGGCAAGGATGCCGGGGTCATCTACCGGCAACTGGAGTCGATCATCAAGATAGCGCCTGACAACGGTGCGGGCTCCCTCCGGGAGGTCCTCCTCAAGGAGTTCGGGAAAAAGGACACGGCCGAACAGGACTGGGTGCCCACGCCACCCTTCGAATGCAGGGACCACAAGAGGCGCCTGGGTTTCGACGAAGCCTCGAATCAGCGCCCGCACTGTCTCCGGGGAGAAAAGGGGGTGGTCTACGGGGGCGAAGAGAACGGCAGCGGCCTCATCGGGTAGGGACCGGATTCCGGCTTGAAGGGAAGAAACCGGTCCGGCGGAGGGGTCCGGATTCAGGATCGGCTCTCCACAGTGTTCTCGGGCCTCCCGAGCCGCCGGGTCTGCCATGTCGCGAACTACGACGAACAGTGGGTCAGCCCCGCCCTCCCGGAGGGAGGAGAGGATTCGGGCCAGAAAACTCATCCCGCCAGCGTCTAAAAGTGCCTTCGGGGTCCCCATCCTATGGGATCGG
Source organism: Gemmatimonadota bacterium (assembly GCA_039656355.1). Classification (GTDB taxonomy): domain Bacteria; phylum Gemmatimonadota; class Gemmatimonadetes; order Longimicrobiales; family Gaopeijiaceae; genus JABDNZ01. The sequence continues at coordinate 3,058 of JBDHMC010000319.1, forward strand.
CCAGCGGCCGGGATTACGGCTGGATAGGAGTCGGTCATGGGAATCGAGAGTAGAAGCTCTCACCCTTTTGAGCCAGATCCAGGAGGAGGGGATTGGGACTGAACCTTGGCCCGAACCGGCGGGCGAAACCCTTGATCTGAGCCACCAGCTCGGGGAGCCCGAACTGGTCGGCATACCGGAGTAGGCCACCTCTGAAGGGTGGGAAGCCGGCGGCTACAATGAGTGCGAGATCCAATCCTCCCGCCCTGGACACGCCGCCCTCCTCCATTATCACCGAAGCTTCTGTCACCATCCGAAGGACCAGCCGGTCCCCTATCTCGGGGTCGCGCTCCCGTCTGAGCACCTTCCTGGACCTTTTTCCGGTCATGAGATCAAAAGGCCCTCTCTCCATGCCAAAGGCCCTGGCTGCTGCGTCGATTAGCCCGGTTCCGATACCTTCCTCTTGAAGGACTCGGGCCTCGTTCAAATAGGGTTCCAAAACCCGATGGACAATCCCCTCCTCTCCAGCGTCCGGCGCAGGGTCCTTTATCGTATACTGCAGCAAGTACAGGGTCTGAAGAGGTGGATGAGGTTCTTGGAGATGGGAGATGCGATGAGTCCCCCAGCGACCCGGGCCTCGAGGGCCAGAGCCTCCCGGAGGGGGAGCTTTCCAGAGGCCCCCAGGACCTCCAGGACCCTCTCGGGTCCCGGATAGTGCCCCCCTGTCCGGGACATGACCTTCCTTCTGGCCATCGCCAGGACCAAACGCTGGCCGAGAACGGTTCGGTCAAGGAGCCAATGAGTTCCAGGGCTTCGGGACTCCGGCTGGAACCCTGCCGTGACCATCCGGTGGGCGTACTCCAGGGTTTGGGTCTGGAAGTTCTGGGCGGGGAGGACCCCATCCACCAAGCCAAGGGCGAATGCCCGATGAGCGGAATAGCGCTTTCCGGAAAGGATCATCCGGGAAGCCTCCCTCAGCCCGATGAGGCGGGGTAGGCGTGTGGTGCCGCCCCAAGCGGGAAAAATGCCCAACAGGATTTCAGGGAACCCCAGGCGGGTCTCTTCTGCGTCGGAGGCAATTCTCCGGGTGCACGCCAGAGCCATCTCGAGGCCGCCGCCGAGACAGACGCCGTGAATAGCGGCCAGGGTGGGAAAGGGAAGGTCTCCGAGAACCTGAAAAATCTCCTGGCCCAGTCGGCATCCTTCCTCGCCGTGTGCAGGGTCGGTGAGGTTCTCGATGTCTCCAACATCCGCGCCTGCTAGAAACGTCTCGCCTTTTCCGCTCCAGAGAACCATGGCCTTCAGCTTTCCCGACTCTCCCAGCCTTCGGGCTTCGCCCAGACACCGTGCAAACCCCTCCATTACCGCCCGAGAAAGGAGGTTTACCTC
>JBDHMC010000320.1:0-3610 GCA_039656355.1 Gemmatimonadota bacterium
CCGGGAAGCCCGAGCCCGAGGTGGCAGGCCTTTTGCGCCTCTCCCCGAGGTGGACCTGGATCAAGCGGCGGAAGCACCGGAGGGGCTCATCCACGTATCCTTGCTGCAGGGGATGTCGGTTCGGACTCGGGAGGGGGAGATCCTGGATCCGGACTGTGCGCGGGAGATCGAAGCGGACCGTTTTGGCGCTGTGGCCTTAGCCCCCCTCTTATGGCAGGGGGACCTTCCAGGGGGCGAGAGAGCCGGCCCTCTGTTTCTGCGAGACCTTGGACCCGAAACCAACGATCAGATCAGGGCCCTTTTCCCTGATCGTCCGGCTTTCGTCTTCGCGCCGTTCGCACCCTCCACCCCTCCGGCAATTGCACCCTATGACGAGGCTATGCGAGTTTTGTGGGGGATGCAGCTTTGACCAGACTCCCTGCCTTTGGGTGTTTTTTGGAACCCACAGGTGACCTTTCGTCCTGAGCCAGAGAACCATGTACCGAGCGTTCGTTAACGAAGATGCAGGGGGGGATCCCGACCCTACCTTCAATCTGCCTGATCCCGACTCCCCGTACTTCGACGAGGCTGCTGCTTGGGCCCTCATCGAAGGTGCTGACCAAGGCGACTCCGTGAGCGCCGAGGTGGCTACCGGGTACCGATGGGGTGAAACCCACCTCATACCCCACGTGCGCGAGATCCTGGTGGAAGCCCAGAAACAGGGTCAGGACCGAGTCGCCCAGCTGGCTCGAAGGTTTCTCAGTGCGGCGGGGGAGCAGGTCTGACCATCGGATTACAGGGTTTCCCCGTCAGTCTCCCCCTCCTATTGTCCCTCCAGCATGTCTCAACTCTTTTCGCCACCAAGGCTCTACGCGTATTTCGCGCCCACGCCTCCACAACCGATGACACTCCCATGATGATCGAAACGCCTCTGCCCAAGAGCCGAGATCTCATCTTCCTCCTCCCCTTTCTGGTTCTCGCCGCGGGCCTCTCCCCTGCGCAGGCAGAGGGGCAGGAAGCGGGGAAGTTGACCTTCCAGGACCTCATGAAGGTTCGCCAGGTCCAACAACCATCCATTTCACCCGATGGGGAGTGGGTGGCGTTGTCCGCTGTCCCGGATCGAGGTGATGGCGAGGTCCTGGTCTATTCCACAGATGGGCGGATACGGTATGCAGTCCCCTTGGGAGCCGGACCGGTCATCTCCGCCGATGGACTATGGGTGGGCATGCGAGTGGAGCCTTCCTTCGAATCTGAGGAGACAGCCGGGACGGGAGATGCCCCACGACCCGGCCTCGCCCTTCTCGATACCCGATCCGGAGAGGTCGTTGGATGGGAGGAGATCCAAGGATTTTCCTTTTCAGGGAACGGGAGGTGGTTGGCCCGAACGGTTCATCCTCCTAGAGAGGACCGTGGTGAAGCGGAAGAGATCCGTCTTCCTGAGGAAGCTCCGGAGGGTGAGACTCCGCGCACCCGAGACAACCCCGGATCGGATCTGATTCTGAGGGATCTATCTTCGGGGGACGAGTTGGAGATTCCCGATGTTGCCCGGTTCGCGTTCGATGAGGACGGAGCCTGGCTCGCATATGTGGTGGCCTCCTCCAACGGCACGGGTGACGGCGTGTTTGTGCGGAGACTTGGGTCGGACACCGATCCACTGGAACTCCGGTCCGGGGAATTCTCTCGTGTCGAATCCCTGGAGTGGTGGTCGGAGGGGAGTCGCCTTGCCTGGATCATGTCCCAGGAGGACGAAGAGGGAGACCCGGGGCCAGGCACTCTGTTCTTTTGGGACGAAGGTGAGGTCACGACAGCCCTGCGCTCCGAAGATCTTCCGGAGGGTTGGGTCCTTCCGGTGGCGAATAGCCTTGAGTGGAGTCCCGATGGGGAGCGGCTCTTTTTTGGGGCCCGTCCGATGAACCAGGCGGAAACTGGGAAGGCCGTAACCTCTGGGGCCGAAGAGGAGGATCAGGAAGCAGGGGCAAGACTCTTCGACCCCTTCGACCTCGAAGGCATCCTGGAGGGTCGGGAAGTCGATGTGTGGCACACGGATGACCCCCTCATCAATCCCAACCAGAAACAGGTTTGGAGCCGAAACCAGACCAGGACCTTTGAGGGCGTTTACCACCTCTCACAGAGCCGAGTCGTGCAGTTGGGCGACACCCTGGTCCAACTCCAGGGCGTTCCCGAGAACCCCAAATGGGCCCTTGCCACCTCTGAGTTTCCGTATCAGAAGGAGAGGACATGGACGGGCGGGGCTGAAGACGTCTATCTGGTGGACATGGATACCGGGGAGCGGGTCCTGGTCACGGAGGAATTCCAGGGAGGCGGCTCTGCCGCGAACTCCTGGATTGGCGTATCGGGCCCGGCCCTAAGTCATTCCCCGGGGGGGCGTTTTGTGGTTTGGTTCAACGCGGACCACTGGCACCTCTTCGATGCCCAGACTGGTACTGCCAGGGTGCTGACGGTGGGGATGGACGTCCCCTTCTTCGACGTGGATCACGACTTTCCGAACTCCAGAGGCGGGCATGGGGTGGGAGGATGGGTGGAGGGAGACAAAGCTGTCCTCATTCACGACAAGTATGACGTCTGGAGGTTCCCCACCGATGGAGGCTCGCCCACCAATCTCACGAGAGGGCAGGGGAGGAGCCGAGGGTTAATCCTGAGAGTGATGAGGATCGATCCGGAAAAATCGGTCTTCGGGGAGGGTGACCCAATCCATTTGGCGTCATTCGATGAAGGGGAAAAGAGCTTCGGGTTCTTCAAAACCCATGCCACTCAGGGAGGGTTGGAGTCCCTCCTCGAGGAGGGAAAGAGGTTCCGGTTCCTGGCCAAGGCAGAGGATTCCGACCGTCTCCTCTTCACCAGGGAGGGTTACAACGAATTCCCTGATTTATGGGTGGGGGACCTGGCCTTCGGAGACCGCCACAAAGTGACAGACGTCAACCCCGGGTTGCTGGACCGTTTCGCCTGGGGCAGCTCGGAACTTGTTGAGTGGACGTCCGATGATGGAGTTCCCCTTCAAGGGGTCGTGATCAAGCCCGGGAACTATGAGCCGGGGAAACGTTACCCGGTCCTGACGTACTTCTATCGGTTCTTCTCACAGCGACTCCATGAATTCAATCAACCGGTAATCAACCATCGCCCGAGCTTTCCCATCTATGCGTCGGATGGATATATCGTCTTTCTTCCTGATGTTCGCTTCGAAGTCGGACGCCCGGGCATATCCTCTTTGAAGAGCGTGGTCCCGGGCCTCAAAAAGCTGGTTGAGTTGGGCTTGGCCGACCCCGATGCCCTGGGGCTCCACGGCCACTCCTGGAGTGGGTATACCACGGCCTACATCGTAACCCAAACCAACCTCTTCGCAGCTGCCGTGGCTGGGGCCCCCGTTTCCAACATGACCAGCGCCTACGGTGGAATTCGTTGGGGGGCCGGAGTGGCCAGGCAGTTCCAGTACGAGATGGGTCAGAGCCGTCTGTCAGGCAGCTTGTGGGAGGCTCGATCCGACTACATCGAGAACTCCCCGCTCTTTTATGCGGATCGAGTGAAGACGCCCCTTGTTCTCATGCATGGGGACGAGGATGAGGCGGTGCCCTGGTACCAGAGCATCGAGTTTTACCTTGCCCTCCGTCGAACC
>JBDHMC010000321.1:0-3576 GCA_039656355.1 Gemmatimonadota bacterium
GCCTCAGGGTCGATGGTGAGGTGGCTGAGAGAAGCACCTACGAAATCGGTCTCGTACTCGACGGCGGCGGCATACGCGTTTCCTTCACCTCCAACGCCCGAGGTGAAGCTCCGGCTAAAGAAGCCCTTTACGTTCAGGGTGGGCCGGAGCCAGAAGGATCCGTCCACGGCGGCCACGGTGTTTGAGTCTTCTTTGTCCCTACGATCCGTCACCATCCATCCCAAGAAATTGCTCTCTCCAAGATCCCGTTTGACGCGAGCCAGGGAGTAGTTGGTGCGGGGCTCGTCTCCCGAATCTCCGGTGACCACGTTCATGAAGCCTACCGTCTGACCTCCCACTCGTCCCGTGAGCCGGGCTCCCCCCAGGATGGGGATCGGGCCGTCTTCCCCGATGCCGATCTTCCGGGAGAAGAAGAGCTTATAGGGGGGTGGTCCGAATCCACCGTCAGCCCCCATGTCAAAGACGCCTGAGTTCTCCAGGAAGAAATCACGTTTCTCGGGATAAAAAAGGGAGAAACGAGTGAGGTTCACCTGCTCGTCATCCACCTCCACCTGGGCGAAATCGGTATTCAGGGTGAGATCGAGGACGAGACCCGGCCGAAGTTCGGACTTCAGGTCCAGTCCGATGTCGGCCTCCCGGTCCACAGGAGTACGCCCATCTTCGGTGAGCTCCTGACGGATCCCTCCCAGGGCGAACGGTTTGACCTCCACATTCAGTCCGGGCTCGGGAAGTCCGTCCATTCCCGTCAGGTGCCCAGCCCGGCTCACCCGCGGGAAACCCTCATTGTCCCGAGACCATGATTGCCAGAGGACCATCTCGTTCTTCCGGCGAATGGTCCGGTATACGTTGAAGCCCCAGGGCTCGCCTCCTCCGTTATCCGGGTACCGGAGGGTCCGGAAGGGAATGGCGAACTCCACCGACCACCCGTCGGGCCCCCGGGTGGCAGCCACTTCCCAGACCGCCCGCCAATCCACATTTACTTCGGCGCCCTCGTCCGTGATGAGGGCATCGAACTCGGCCCCGTTGGGGTTTGTGGCGAAGACGAAAGCGTTGCGGCTGTCGTGAAATGGATCGAAAAGGATAGCGATGGCGTCGTCACCGGTGAACTGGAAATCACCATGTTCCACTTCCATCACGCGATCCCGTTGAAGGATCCGGCCCACTATCCGATTCGGTTCACTGTCCCGCGCCATTATCCCGACGTAAAGGGTGGCGCCGTCCCGAACCACCCGGATCTCTGTGACCTCCGTTGCAGGTGCCCCTTCCTCAGGCTCCTGTTGCCTTAGGTCCGTGATCACCGAAGCTCGTTCCCAGAACGCCTCAGAGAGGAGCCCGTCCAGTCGAATGGTTTCCGACTGGTCAGGGGTCAGCCGTAGGGCCTGGACCGAACTACTCTCCGGCTGCTGTGCTGTCAGGGGTGCGGTGGCGAGGAGGAGGATTGGTAGAGAGGGCAACGCTCTTCGCATGGACTCTCTGCAACGCTTGAGGAGGGTTGATTTTCGGCCTGGATCTCCGTGTCCAAGGACACGGAGGTGGCAAGGAGTGTTCAGAATAGGTTATCGGGTCTCATCACCCCCAACCAGTGCCGGTTCCGTAAAGACCGAGACGGTGACTCCCCCCTTTATCTCGCTGAGAAGCATGATCTCCAAGACTACCCCGCCGGTTTCGTGGATGCCCACCAAGGCATTCGGGCTAAAGATAGATCTATAGGCAGTTGTGGGCACCTGGATCCACCACCTCCGGACGATCCAAGTGCCGTCGGGCATTCGTTCAAAGTCCGCCCGACCTCCTGCCACTCCTTTGGTGAGTCGGTTGGGTGCGTTGACGTACTTGAACTCCAGGAACCGGAGGTGGGCCGTCTCCCGGTCCAGCCAAAGGGTTCCTTCGATGTCGGGCATCTTCTCGCCCACCGGCTCAAAGGCCAGACCGATAGCTCCGGTCTGGTCTTCGTTTTCAGTCAGCCGGAAGCAGTGGCTATTCAGAAAAATGTTCGAGATGAGTATGGAGGCGTCGGGGCCGTGGTATTCGGTCCTCCCGTCCTCCAAGCGCCGCATGAACCCATCCCTCATGAGTTCCTCCACAGGAAGGCTCTTCATGGGGTTCCTGTCGGTGGTAGCTAGTTCACGGAGGGTTTCGGATTCCACCGTGAGTCCATCGCGGTCCAGGTCTCGCTCCCAGGCGAGAATCCTGAAAAGGTAGAGGCCTGCACCATCAGTCCAATCTTGGATGGAGAGGGCCTTTCGGGCTTCCTCCCAGACCCGAGCCATTTCACGCCCGTGCTGGGGGAGGATCTTGCACTGCTGCTCCGATTCAACGCGGATACCCGCCAGAGGGATGGCCTCCACTGCCAGCTCGAACACGTAGGATGCGGTGGAGTCGGGCTTCACCCGAATCGGCGGCGACCATGCGGTTTCCCGGCCGAACATCTCTGCCCTCAACCGATAGGTGCCGGAACCGGGGAGAGTGAAAAGAGCCCGTCCCTGAGGGTTCGTGAGAGCATGTAGGACAGGGTCGCCATCATCATCCATTAGGCTCACGAAGGCGGTGGGGATGGGTGCCTTGGATTCGGAGTTCAGGACCCGGACGAGGATGGTTTGGCCGCACAGGGAGGTGGGAGCCAGGGCGAGCAGAGAGCCCAGGCAGAAGAGAAGGGAGCCGTGCCGAGTCATGGCAGCCTCCGTCAGGATATGAAAATATCCCTGAAGTTCTTACCCCAGCGGGTCTAGTGGCGACCCTGAAGAATACCTCCACGGCCTCTTCATGGTCCAGATCTACAGACCCGGATGGAAACTCATTGAGCCCGGTGGGTGTTTGCCCAAGGTGAAGACCCGGGCCAATCGACTGAGGATTACGAATGCGACTGAAGGTGGGAGAGAGGGCGCCTGTATTCAACGTGACGGCGCTCGACGGGAGAGAGGTGAGGGTAGGGGATCAGAACGAGGGCCATGTTCTTCTGAGTTTCTACCGCTACGCGTCATGTCCTTTCTGCAATCTCCGGGTCCGGGAAGTCAACGCGGCTGCGACTGACCTTGCGGATCGGGGCATCGCGGCCCTCGCCGTCTTCCATTCCCCTCCAGAACGTCTGGGGCTCTACATGGAGGACCAAACCTTCCGCTTCCCCCTCATTGCTGACCCAGGGCTGGGCCTATATCGAGCGTACGGTGTGGAGAAATCCTGGCCCGGGTTCTTGAAGGGAATGATGAACATTCGGGCCCTGATGCGCGCCTTCAAGAATGGACATTTGCCCGGGCGCATGGATGGACCAAAGAACACGATTCCTGCCGACTTCCTCATCTCCCCCGGGGGAGTGATCGTGGATGTCTACTACGGAGGTGACATGACCGATCACATCCCTCTGGCCCGGGTTCTCCAGCGTTTTCCAAACTGAAATCCATTCCGGTCAGTCCTCCCGAATGGCCTCCAGCACATCCACGGAAGCGGCTCGACGAGCGGGAAGGAAGGCAGAGAGTCCGGCAACGGCCAGGAAAGCACCTGCCGTGGACGCAAGCGTGACGGGGTAGAGGGCCCCTGCTCCGAACAGGGCGTTGGAGAGGAGGATGCCGGCACCTACTGAAG